>NZ_BAAHCA010001752.1:0-502 GCF_054776295.1 Streptomyces sparsus | reverse complement strand
GAACCGGAGGACGTCGTGGTGCCCGTGCTGACCGCGGACGGCCCGGCGGGCCGCGCCGAACGCACCCGGCTCGCGCTGGCCGACGCCGACGACGCGGCCTCCGACGGGCGGTGGACGCTGCTGGCCCACCCGATGCTGGAGCTGGACGTCGCCGGCTCACCGGTGTACCTGGAGCCGGACGCCGTCACGGTCTCACCGGACGGTCGCCGCACCGTCGAGGAGATCAAGTCCTTCCCGATCCTGGACGGCTCGGCCGACCCCGCCAAGGTCGGCGCCGCAGCCCGGCAGGCCGCCGTCTACGTGCTGGCGCTGCGGCGCATGGGCGGCAGCGTCAACGACCGCGCCCTGCTGGTGTGCCCCAGGGACTTCTCCAACCTGCCCACCGCCGCCGCGCTGGACCTGCGCAAGCAGACGGCCGCCGTGCGGCGGCAGCTCGCCCGGCTCACCCGCGTCGAGGAGATCGCCGGCACCGTGCCGGAGGGCGTCAGCTTCGACCCGGAGC
>NZ_BAAHCA010001751.1:0-502 GCF_054776295.1 Streptomyces sparsus | reverse complement strand
CCGGCGGCACGTCCGCCCCCGCGGGCACGCCCTGGGTGGCGCCCGTGGAGCGGTACCGGCTCTCCGCCGGGTACGCGGCCCGGGGCTCCCGCTGGTCGCGCGGACACACCGGGCAGGACTTCGCCGTCGCCACCGGTACGCCGGTGCGCGCGGTCGGGGCGGGTGTGGTCGCCGACTACGGCTGCGGTGACGCGTTCGGGCACCAGCTGCTGGTACGCCATCCGAGCGGTTACTACACCCAGTACGCCCATCTGTCGCTGCTCCAGGTCCTCCCCGGCCAGCGGGTGCGTCCCGGGCAGCAGATCGGCCTGTCCGGCAGCACGGGCAACTCCAGCGGCCCCCACCTGCACTTCGAGGTCCGGGTGACGCCTCGGGTCGGCTCCGGCGTCAACCCGGTCCCGTGGTTGCGCGCCCGGGGGGTGGCCCTGTGACGCGGCCGCGCACCCGGTACCGTCCCTGCGGCGGGCGTCGCCGTACCGTCCGTGCGGCGGGCCGGCACGGA
>NZ_BAAHCA010001750.1:0-504 GCF_054776295.1 Streptomyces sparsus | reverse complement strand
CGCCGCCGAGCAGGGCGCGGCAGGCGACGAGTGAGACGAGCAGCAGGGCGGCGAACAGGACGGGCGCGGGTTTGCGGGCGAGGCGCCGGAGCCGGGCGAACTGCTCGACCTCCAGGTAGTCCGCGTCGTCACCGCCGGGTCCGCTCTCGACGGCTCCGTGGCGTCCGGGGTTGGACTGCTCGGGCTCGGCGCGGCCGGCCAGTCCGGCCGCGGCCTGTTCGACGGTGGCGCGGACGGTGGCGCCGGGCGGGGGGAACAGCGGGCGCAGTTCGCCGGCTTCGACGGCGGGTCTGCCGCGGCGGCGGCGGGCCTTGAGCAGCAACTCCGGGCGCAGCAGCGTCTTGAAGAGGCCGGTGACCTCGTCGAGTGCCTGGCCGGGTGCCTTGCCGATGAGGTAGGCGACGGTGCGGACCAGGGTGCCGACGACGAGGCGCAGCAGCACCCACGGCAGGGCGCGGCCGCGGGCGTTGGCGAGCAGGGTGTAGACGGCGCCGGCCTTGTCGA
>NZ_BAAHCA010001749.1:0-505 GCF_054776295.1 Streptomyces sparsus | reverse complement strand
GTCGCGCCGGACGAGCCGGACCACGTCGGCGGGCTGCCAGCCGCGCTCCCAGCACTGCCGCAGCAACTGACCGCCCCGGCGCAGCAGTTCCACGCCGACGTCCGGCCAGCGGGCCGGGTCGGCGGCCAGCAGCGACGCGCCGGTGTCCAGGGCGGCGTCACCGGGTGTGTACAGGGCGGTGCCCAGGGCCTGCTCCACGATGTCCATCAGCCCGCATGCTGCCAGCAGGGCCGGCCGTCCGCGAAAGCCGGGGCGGGGCGGAGGGGGCCCGGACGACGGGAGCCGGTGTGTGCGTGGGCGCGGGGACGGCAGTGGGGGTGGGCGTGGGGACGGTCGCGGGTGTGGCGTGGTGGGCATCGGGGCGGCCGGGCGGGTGAGGGCGTGCGGTGCGGCTCCGTAGGCTGGGACGGTGAGCAGCGACCCCACTCCCCCCGCGGTCCGCGCCTGGCGGGCAGCCGCCGCGGACGCCGTTCTGCGGGACGGCGTCCACGCGGTCAAGCACGCC
>NZ_BAAHCA010001748.1:0-507 GCF_054776295.1 Streptomyces sparsus | reverse complement strand
ACGGCCTCCCGGCGGCGGTCGGTCAGCCACAGCAGCGGCACGAACAGCAGCATCGAGGGTTGCAGCGCGGCGGCCAGGCCGGCCAGCGCACCGGCGGCGCGTGGCGCTCGGCCCCCGTACAGGACGACGCCGAGCACCAGGAGCACCGGAATGATGCTGGTCTGTCCCAGCGAGAAGGTGTTGCGCACCGGGACCGACAGCACCAGCAGGCTGATCGCGACCGGAACGGCGACCAGCCGGGCGCGGCGGGAGGTCAGCCCCGGCACGGCCCGGGCCGCCAGCACGCCCAGCGCGCACACCAGCAGCAGGGTGCCCAGCGTCCAGACCACACCCAGCCCCTGCTGGCCGGCGTTGGCCAGGGGCCGCAGGACGATCCCGGCCAGCGGGGTCCCGTTGAACGCCTCGCCCTCGTAGAGCGAACCGCCGGGCTGCAACGCGCCCGAACCGTTCGGGCCGCCCAGCCAGCCGGCCAGGTCGGTCAGGCGCCGCTCCGGAGGCAGCCGCAGC
>NZ_BAAHCA010001747.1:0-511 GCF_054776295.1 Streptomyces sparsus | reverse complement strand
GGGAGATGTCCCGGCGGATGACGGACGGCCCGGCGCTCGCGGTGTCCCGGCTGGGCTCGGACGGGCCGTTGCTGGGCGCGGCGCACTCGGTGGTCCGGGCGGTGCTGGACAACCCGCCGGGCCGCACCGCCTGAACCCGGCCCCGGCACCGGGGTTACGCCGTCGACCGGTTTTCACCCGAACCGGGGAACCACGGTGCGTTCCGCCGTTTCCGGGGCGGGCGGGGCCCACCATCACGATCATGACGACAGGGCATCTCGGGCGGGTCACCGCCGGCGTGGCGGCGGCAGCGGCGCTGGCCCTGGGCGTGCCCTTCGGCAGCTCACCCGCACATGCCGACGCCTGTGCGTACCACGATCCCGACCGGGTGTTGCACGACGTCCTGGAACAGGCGCTGGGCAGCAGCGAGCCGCTGACGGACGCGTGCGTGCCCGCGCAGCCGCCACCGAGCCCCTCCCCCAGACCGACGCCGAGCACACCGGCCCCGGGTCCGCCCACGCCCACACCCCCG
>NZ_BAAHCA010001746.1:0-515 GCF_054776295.1 Streptomyces sparsus | reverse complement strand
GATGCCGGCCAGGTCGAGGCCGCGCGGCAGGGTGCCGAAGGCCGACCCCCAGTCGCCGCCCAGCCGCGAGGCGCAGAAGGCGTCGGCCACCGCGGCGGGCGCCCAGCGGACCAGCAGTGCTCCCTGGAGGACCAGCGCCATGCGCTCCACCAGTCGGCGGGCCCGGTACTCGATGCCGTCCAGGTCGGCCAGCTCGGTCAGCAGGTCCTTGACGGCCGCGTCCAGCCGGTGGTCCGCGCCGCGGGCCGCCCCGACCTCGGTCAGGTAGGCGTCCACCGCCCCCGGCTCGCGTTGCAGCGCCCGCAGCACGTCCAGCGCCTGCACATTGCCGGCGCCCTCCCAGATCGAGTTCAGCGGGGACTCCCGCAGCAGTCGCGGCATGCCGGACTCCTCCACGTAACCGTTGCCGCCCAGGCACTCCAGCGCCTCGGCGGCCACCGGGGTGCAGCGCTTGGTCACCCAGTACTTCGCCGCCGGGACCGCCAGCCGCAGCAGCTGCCGCTCGGCGCCGTCGC
>NZ_BAAHCA010001745.1:0-516 GCF_054776295.1 Streptomyces sparsus | reverse complement strand
CGGCCGGCGAAGCCGGCGGGGGAGCGGAGCGCGGACCCGGGGGCGGGGGAGCGGGAGGCGGTTCGGAGCCCGCGGTGGAGCGCGCCGAGGCGGGCCGCGACATCCGGTGGGAGACCGGATACCGGATGCACCCGTGGGCCGACATCCAGCCCCCCGGTGAGTCGGTGAAGCACCGGCGGCTGTGGCACTCCAGCCCCGGGAGCGCGGGATGACCCCGCGCGGCCCCGGGCGGGGTCAGCCGGGACCGGGGGTGCCGGAGACCGGGGAGCACGCACGGCCGGAGCGCGGGGCGCCGGAACCCGGACTGCCGGAACACGTGCTGTATGTGCACTTCGGGCCGGGGGATACCGCGAGGGAGCGCTATCCGGAGCTGCTGGAACTGCTGGCCGACATCACACCGGTGGTGCAGGCGCTGCCGCCGGACGCCGCACTGGCCGACGTCCGCGGCGCGCTGCGCTACTTCGGCCGGACGGCCGCCGAGCTGGCCGAGGTGCTCCGGGTGCGCTCGCTCGCCCG
>NZ_BAAHCA010001744.1:0-517 GCF_054776295.1 Streptomyces sparsus | reverse complement strand
CTCCCGGCCGTCCCCCCGCCCGACCGACGCGCGGCCGTCCGACGCCCGCCCGTCCGCGGCGCGTCCTCCCCGGAGTGCCTCGTGATCACCGACCGGGTCGCCGCCCACGCGGCCGAGCTGACCGAACTCCCCGCCTACGTGTACGACCTCGACGCCCTGGACCGGCACGCCCGGCAGGTGCGTGCCGCACTGCCCGAGCAGGTCGAGCTGTACTACGCGGCCAAGGCCAATCCCGACCCGCCCCTGCTCCGCGCCCTGGCGCCCCACCTGAGCGGCTTCGAGGTCTCCTCCGGCGCGGAACTGGCCCTCGTCCGCGCCACGTCGCCCGGTGTGCCGCTGGCCTTCGGCGCGCCCGGCAAGACCGCCGCCGAGTTGCGACAGGCGCTGGACCTCGGCGTCGAACGCTTCCACCTGGAGAGCGCCCACGACCCCGAGCTGCTCGCCCACCTCGCCGAGCGCCCGGTCGACGTCCTGCTGCGGGTCAACCTGCCCGCTCCCACCGACGCGCGGGTGCCGG
>NZ_BAAHCA010001743.1:0-518 GCF_054776295.1 Streptomyces sparsus | reverse complement strand
AGGCCAGCGGCCCGCAGCACCGCCTCCTCACCCGCGTACTGCTCCAGGCAACCGCGCCCTCCGCAGCCGCACCGGCGTCCCCGCGGGCGTACCGGCACATGGCCCAGCTCACCGGCGAACCCGCGCGTCCCGCGCAGCAGTTCACCGTCCACCAGGATGGCCGCGCCGATGCCGATCGCCGCCGAGACGTGCAGCGCGTCGCGCGGCTCGGGATCGTGCCCGCCAAGCCACAGTTCGGCCAGCGCCCCCAGGTTCGCCTCGTTGTCCGCGCTGAGGCCGCCCTCCCGGACGGGGAGGTGCAGGCTGAGGTCGACGTCCTGCCAGCCGAGGTTGGGAGCCCGGACCACGGTGAGCCGGTCCCGGGCGACGAGGCCGGGAACCGCGACGCACACCCCGGCCGGGCGCAGCCCCGAAGCCCGCGCCTGCTCCCCGACCCTGCCTATCAGCGCGGCGAGCCGGGCGAGCACCTGAGCGGGCTCGCCGTCCCGGCTGTCCGCGCCCACCGACGCCCTGGCCCG
>NZ_BAAHCA010001742.1:0-518 GCF_054776295.1 Streptomyces sparsus | reverse complement strand
CGCGCAGGCGAGGCTGCTCGGCCGCTCCGTCCATCCGGTGCCGGTGCCGGCCGAGTGCGGGGGAGTGCCCGACCCCTTCGCGCTGCTGGAGACGGTCCGCCGGGCGCGCCGGCACGGTCCGGCCCCCGGGGTGCTGCTGCTGTCCGTCGCCGACGACCCCACCGGCACGGCCGTGCCACCGGAGTTGCTGCACGAGGTCTGTGAGGCGGCGGCCGACGAGGACCTGCTGATCGTCAGCGACGAGAGCTGGCGCGACACGTCGCACCGCCCGCACGACACCGTCACGGTCAGTCCCGCCGAGATGCTGCACACCGCGGCCGGGGACGCCGACCGGGTGTGTGTCCTGGTCGGTACGGAGGCGGCGCTGCTGCCGGACGGCCCGGCGGCAGGGCTGGCCCGCTTCCCCGACACGGAGTCCGGCCGGGACCTCGCTGACACGGTCCGCCGGACACTGCGTGCGCTCGGCGCCCAGCTGCCGGAGGCTGCAGCGGGCACCGTCGCCGCGGCACTCGCCGAGC
>NZ_BAAHCA010001741.1:0-518 GCF_054776295.1 Streptomyces sparsus | reverse complement strand
TCCACCTATCCCACCCCGACGCGGCCGGGCAAGCCCACCGAGCCCACGCCGACGCGGCCGGGCAAGCCGACCGGACGGCCGACACCGAGCCCGACGACTCCCGAGCCGCCGGCCGAGTGCCCCACCGACACGGCGTCGCCGTCCCCCTCGGACAGCGCCACCGGCTCGCCCAGCCCGACGAGCGGTGAGACGACGCCCGCCCCGAAGCCCACAGCCACACCCACATCCACATCCACGCCCAGCCCGACCGGGACGGGCGCGTCGCCCTCCCCCTCCGAGTCGGACACCGAGGACCCGAAGGACCCGAAGGACCCGTGCGCCGAGGAGTCGGACGCTGCCGACGGCGACGGCACGGACAGCGACGGCACGGACGGTGAAGGCGGTGAGCCGTCCGGCGACGGCACGAAGGGCGCCGAACCGTCCGCCTCCCCGTCGGTGAGCCGGACGATCGCAGCGCTCGCGGCCCGGTTCCTCAGCTGACCGGCCCCTGAGCCCGCCGCTCCGCCGCCCGGACCGGG
>NZ_BAAHCA010001740.1:0-519 GCF_054776295.1 Streptomyces sparsus | reverse complement strand
CGGGTCGGACGGGTCGCCGAGGTGGACGCGCCGCCGCCGCCCGCCGCCCAGGGGCTGCGGGTGCGGCCGAAACAGCACGTCGTCGACGCCTACCGGGACCCGGCCTCCCTCTTCCGCCGGGCCTTCGGCGCCATCGCTCCGCTGCCCGACGAGAACGACCCCCGCTACCGGGCCGCGGGCCTGGCCGCGTCCGGGGGCGTCGCCACCGCCCGGTCCCTGGCCCGGTTCTACGCCGCGCTGATCGGCCCGGTCGACGGGCGGCGCCTCTACACGCCGGCCACCCTGACCGTCGCCCGCACCGAGGAGTCCGCGGGGCCCGACCGGGTGCTGGTCGTCCCCACCCGCTTCGGGTCCGGCTACATGCTGCACGGCCCCGCCTCGCCGATGCTGTCCCCGGTGTCGTTCGGCCACCCGGGACGCGGCGGCTCGCTCGGCTTCGCCGACGCGGACGCCGGCGTGGCCTTCGGTTACGTCACCGGCTCACTCCAGAAGTCCGTCACCTCGGACCCCCGCGCGCAG
>NZ_BAAHCA010001739.1:0-519 GCF_054776295.1 Streptomyces sparsus | reverse complement strand
CGACCTGGCGGCCGGACTGGGTGTGCCCGACGGCGTCCGGGTCGGCGTCAGTTCCGTGGTGACGGGCCTGGCCGCGCTTGGTGAGGCCCGGCAGCTGGCCGAGACCGCGCTGCACGCCGGTCCCGGCGACGGCGGGGTGACGCTGCTCGACGAACACCTGCCGGCCGCGCTGGTCGTCTCCTCGCCGGGACTGGGCGAAGCACTGGTCGGGCGGGTGCTCGGTCCGCTGGACCGGCTGGAGCCGTCCGACCGTGAGCTGCTGATCGCCACGCTGGAGGCCTGGCTGGACGCCGACGGCTCCGCCCAACGCGCCGGCGGACGTCTGTACTGCCACCGCAACACCGTGCTCAACCGGCTGCGCCGCTTCGAGCAGCTCACCGGCCGCTGCCTGAGTCACCCCTCGGACACGGTGGAGGTCTCGCTGGCGCTCACCGCCCGCCGCCTGCTGGCGAGTTGACCCGCTCGGCGTGCCGGCGGACCGACCCGCCGGCGGGACCACAGGCGGCCCCGAGGCGCGGA
>NZ_BAAHCA010001738.1:0-520 GCF_054776295.1 Streptomyces sparsus | reverse complement strand
GGTCTCCAGCTCCGCCGCCCCGGCAGGCCGCCGGTCACGGCCCGCTCCAGACGGCGGCCCAGGACACCGGTGGCGCGCACAGCGACCTGGTCCTCGTGGTCCGTTCGCGCCAGGACGGCCGCCAGGCGGTCGCCCGCCCTGTCGTCCAGGGCGGCGGGGAGGTCCACCAGACCGCCGAAGAGGTCGGCCTGTTCGAGGGCGACGACCCGGCCGAAGCCCCAGACGAGGGACTGCGCGGGGTGGTCGACGCCGCCGCGTCCGGTGGTGACGGCGCCGCGCGTGAGGAACCACACCGGCAGGCGCGCGTCGAGGTCGTCCAGGGCCTGCACGAGGGCGACGGTGGCGGCGAAGCCGCCGGGCAGGACGGGGACGGCAGCCGGGTGCGGCCTCTCGTCGAGGGCGAGCAGCGAGAGCACACCGAGCGCGTCGGCGACCGCCTCGGCCAGCGCGGAGGTGAGGGCGGCGCGGTCTCCGACGGTGTCGACGACGACGGGTACGCAGGTGGCGCCGGCACGCTCGA
>NZ_BAAHCA010001737.1:0-521 GCF_054776295.1 Streptomyces sparsus | reverse complement strand
CCGGCCTCGACGCGGACGGCGCCGCGGTGATGCGCGAGCACCTCGACGCCGCCCAACAGGCCGTGGCGATGCTCGACGCGGACGGACTCGCCGGGCGCTGGCGGTCGATGCTGGACAAGCTCAGCCGACGCGACCGCACGCCGGGCCTGCTCCGCGGCCGGGCCGCCCGGCTCCTGCTCGACGCCGGAGGGCTGCCGGACGAGGACGCGGCGCGGGTGATGGGTCTGGCGCTCTCTCCCGGCACACCCCCGACGGAGGCAGCGTCCTGGGTGGAGGGCTTCCTGTCCGGCGGCGGCATGCTGCTGGTGCACGACGAACGACTGCTCGCCCTGGTCGACGGCTGGCTGGCCGGTGTGCCGGCGGACACCTTCACCGACGTACTGCCGCTGCTGCGCCGCACCTTCGCCGAGTTCGACGCCGGAGTGCGTCGCACGGTCGGCGAGTTGGTGCGCCGCGGCGCACAGGGCCGCCGCGGGCCGGCCGTCCCGTCCGTCCCGTCCGGTTTCGGCAGCGGGCTGGAC
>NZ_BAAHCA010001736.1:0-522 GCF_054776295.1 Streptomyces sparsus | reverse complement strand
ACCCCCGCGGACCGGCTCGCCGCCGCCGAGGCACGGGCCGCCGAGCTGGCCCGTCGCAACCGGCTCGCGCGGGACCTCCACGACTCGATCGGGCACTCGCTCAGCGCGGTGACGTTGCAGGCGGGTGCCGCCCGCCGTGTCCTGGACCGGGACGTGGAGTTCGCCCGCCGCGCACTGACCGCCATCGAGCACACGGCCGGGACCGCCGTCGCCGAACTCGACCGGGTACTGGGCATGCTGCGGGAGGACGACGAGCCCGCGGCTTCCGCCCGCCCCACCCTGGCCGACCTCGGTGAGCTGCTGGAACAGACCCGGGCGGCGGGCGCCGACCTGCGCTGCACCACCTCCGAGCACCTCGGCGAACTCGACCCGGCGGTCTCCGAGCACGCGTACCGCGTCGTGCAGGAGGGCCTGTCGAACGTCCTGCGGCACGCCGGCGCCGGACCGGTACGGCTCGACGTCACCACGAGCGGCACCGCCGCCGGGGGCGACGCGCGGCTGCACGTGCGGATGCGCAGCCCG
>NZ_BAAHCA010001735.1:0-523 GCF_054776295.1 Streptomyces sparsus | reverse complement strand
GGGACCTGGAGCGGCACCCTGCCGTAGGCGGCGGCCCGCAGCGGCAGCGGGCGGTGCCGCCAGTCCCTGGCCATCTGCACGTTCGCGGGCAGCACGGCGACGAAGAAGGCGGCGGTCGCGAGCGCACCGATCCGGCGGGTGCGGGGTGCGGCGACACTCGCCGCCAGCAGCAGTTCGGCCGCCCCGCTCGCGCGCGTCCAGTTGCGGGGGCTGCCGGGCAGGGCTTTGGGCACGATCGAGTCGAAGGGGCGCGGCACCGCGAAGTGCGCCACGCCCGCCGCGGCGAGCAGTCCGACGAGCAGTCGCGTCGAGCGGTCGGTGGCGGTCACGGCTCTCCTCGGTGCGGCAGGGCAGCAGGTGGTAGGGCGGCAAGTGGCGGGCGCGGGGGTGACGACACCCCATTCCTACCGCGGAGTAACCGGGACGTACAAGGGCCGGCGAGTGGCGGCCCCCGGTGGGCCGGCCTCCGGGTCGCTGCGTCCGCCGCCGCCCGGCCCGCCCGTCCCTTGGCGGAAAGGGACGG
>NZ_BAAHCA010001734.1:0-523 GCF_054776295.1 Streptomyces sparsus | reverse complement strand
CGCGGGGTCGCCAGGATTGCCGGGATCGCCGGGGTCGCCGGGGTCGGGCGCAGTACGAGCGTGACGAAGCCCAGGGCGCCGCGGTAGCCGTGCAGCCAGGTGTCGCGGTGGGCGCGCGCGGCCCGCACGGCGGCGGGAGCGTCCGGGTGGGCGGGGTGGTCCAGGGCCCAGTCCGCCAGGGTGCCGACCCAGTGCCACTCGTAGGCGTCCCACTCCTCGGGTGTGCTCACGTGTCCGTGCACGGGCGTCCAGCCGTGCTCGGTGACCGCGTCCACGGTGTCGCCCAGCGTGGCGTACTCGTCGGCGGTGAAGCCGCTCGCCAGGGCCCGCGCGTTCGGCGGCCGCTCCCAGAAGCCCTCACCGACCAGCACCCGCCCGTCGGGGGCCAGGTGCCGGCGGGCGGCGTCCAGGGTGGGCAGCAGGCCGCCGAAGGCGTGCGTGGCCCCGACGCTCAGCACGAGGTCGAAGGGGTGCGGCGCGGTGAACCGGGCGGCCGGGGTGGGCGAACTTCGCCCCGATGGCG
>NZ_BAAHCA010001733.1:0-523 GCF_054776295.1 Streptomyces sparsus | reverse complement strand
CGGGCGCCCGCCGCTGCGGGAGGCCCGTTCGCGCTCCGAACGCTCCTCGGGTGTCAGGCGGTTGAGGAGCTGCCGGGCCGCGCTGAGCTTGCTCTGCACGGCCTTCTTGTGCCGTTTCAGCTCCCTGCCGTGGTGCTCGAGCCGGATGAGCTTCTCGCCGGCCTCCGCCCGCTGCTGCGCCAGCAGCCGCTTGGCGCGCAGGAGTTCGCGGAGCTTGCCGGAGTGGCGGCTGCTGATCCGGTCCAGGGTCGCGGCCTTGTCGAGATAGCCCTCCGGGTCCTCGGAGAGGATCAGCGCCACCGTCGGGTCCAGTCCGGCCGAGCGGTACTGGGCGCCGGCCACGGAGGCCAGCGCCCCGCGCATGCGGTTGACCTCGGCCTGCCCGCGCGCCGCCCGGTCCTGGGCGCGTTCCACCTGCTCGCGCAGCCGCTCGACCTTCTCGGCGGCGGCGTTGTACTTCTCGGTGGCCCGCTCGGCCTCCGTGTAGAGCTGGTCGACGCGTGACCCGGCGGACTCCGCCGAG
>NZ_BAAHCA010001732.1:0-523 GCF_054776295.1 Streptomyces sparsus | reverse complement strand
GTCGCCCAGGCGCGGGGCGCCGGCGGCACCGTCGTCGCGACCGGCGGATGCTTCGACCTGCTGCACGCCGGGCACGTCGGCCTGCTGGAGGCCGCGCGGCAGGCCGGCGACTGCCTGGTGGTGTGCCTCAACTCCGACGACTCGGTGCGTCGCCGCAAGGGCCCGGGCCGCCCCATCGTGCCGCTGGCCGACCGCGTCCGGGTGCTGAGCGCCCTGGAGTGCGTGGACGCGGTGGCCGTCTTCGAGGAGGACACCCCGGAGGCGGTGCTCGCCGAACTCCGCCCGGACATCTGGATCAAGGGCGGCGACTACGTGTACGACGAGCTGCCCGAAGCGGCCCTGCTGAAGGAGTGGGGCGGGCAGGTGCTGCTGCTCCCCTACCTGGAGGGCCGGTCGAGCACCGGCCTCGCCCGGCGGGCGGCACGCTGCTCGCAGCCCGGTGAGCCGTGAGCGACGACAGCACCCGGCGGGTGCTGGTGCTGCGCGCGCTGGGGCTGGGCGACCTGCTGGCGGCGCTGCCGGC
>NZ_BAAHCA010001731.1:0-523 GCF_054776295.1 Streptomyces sparsus | reverse complement strand
CGCCCGGCCGGCCCGACAACGTGCGGGCGGACGGTCAGCGGGTCCGGGTGCGCGGCCGGGGCGACGCCGTGTCGTTCCTGGTCGCGGCCAGCTCGCCGCACGGGCCCGGAGAGCAGGCCGGTGGCGAGGGACGGGTGCACCACCTCGACGGCGGCCACTCCCCGTACACCCTCACCGTCGGGGACTGGCGGGGCGGTCCCGCCAGTACCGAGGCGGTCGCGCTGCCGTACCTCAACACCCCCGACGGGCGACGCCGCGAGCGCCCCCGGCTGTACGTGGTGACCGTGCCGGTGCCGCGCGGGCGGGCGATCACCTCGGTGGAACTCCCGCACGACCCGGGCCCGCAGGCCGACCTCCACGTGTTCGACGTCGCGGTGCAGCGCCGGTCGGACGCCTGGACCGGAACCTGGGCGGCGAGCACCGGCGGCTACGCCCGGGTCGGGCCGTGGACGGACCGCACGCTGCGGCTGGTGGTCCACACCAGCGCGGGCGGCGGCAGCGTCCGGGTCCGGTTGGCGAACAC
>NZ_BAAHCA010001730.1:0-524 GCF_054776295.1 Streptomyces sparsus | reverse complement strand
CGCCGCGGCGGCCCTGGGCTGGTTCGGCTGGCAGTGGCTCGGGCCGCCCCTGGACGTGCGGGCGTTGGACGTGCGGACCGCTTCCGCCGGGCCCGGTTGCGGCGGCACCGCGGAAGTGGTGGGCACGGTGCGGACCAACGGTGCCGGCGGGACGATCCGCTACCGCTGGGTGCGGAGCGACGGTACGGACTCCGGGGAGTTGGAGAAGCGGCTGGCCCGCGGGCAGCGTGAGGCACGGTTGCGGCTGCTGTGGACGTTCCGCGGCCAGGGTACCCAGCAGGCCGAGGCCACTCTGGAGATCCTCTCGCCCGACCGGCGCAGCGACTCGGCGGGCTTCCGCTACCACTGCGACTGACCGCGCCCGCCCCGCCTGCGGGAGCCGCGCACGCACGCCTCCGACCGCCGTCCCGTCCCGGTACCGAACAGTCCCGATGCCGAACAGTCTTGCCGCGCGGGCGTGCGCCCTCAGGCGGGAACGTCCACCGCGCGCGGCGTCGCCGCGCCGGCCGACAGCCCGTGCGCGG
>NZ_BAAHCA010001729.1:0-525 GCF_054776295.1 Streptomyces sparsus | reverse complement strand
GCGACCTGCACCTGATCGGCCTGCCCCACATCGGGCTGCTGAAACCGAGCCGGATCGGCCCCGCCGTGCCCGCGCTCGGGCTCGCGGAGACCGCCCGCGAACCGTCGGGCCCGGAACGCCTGCACTCCCGGGCGGGCTGGTGGGCCGCCCACGGCGACCGCCACGACAGCGACGAGTGCGCTCTCGAACGGGCCCTCGCCGCCGACCCCCGACTGCTGGAAGCACTGCCCCTGACCACGTTGCCCACCCGGCTCGGACGCCACCTGCCGTCCTGGTCCCGACTGTGGCAGCACCACCCCCCGGGGCCGCTCATCGGGCGTGCCGCGTCGGCGCGCGTACCGCTGCTCGCCGTGGGCGGCACCCACGACCCCTTCGCCGCCGACACCCTCCGACTCTGGCAGCACTGGGGCGGCCCGTCCGCGCGGCTGCTGCTCGGCCCCTGGCGGCACGGACTGACCGCCGAACCCGGGCCCGACGCCACACCGGCACACGCGCTGGGCCTCGGCCCGCTCTACGCGGCGTGGG
>NZ_BAAHCA010001728.1:0-525 GCF_054776295.1 Streptomyces sparsus | reverse complement strand
GTCGCCGCCCGGCAGGTGCTGACCGCCGCCGCCGGCCTGGACGTCGACTACCTGGCGCTGGTCGACCCGGTCGACTTCACCGAGGCCGGCGACGACCACCGCGGTGACGCGCTGCTCGCCGTCGCCGCCCGTGTGGGAGGCACCCGCCTCATCGACAACATCCGACTCCGCTTCGGAGCCGCCTCATGACTCCGCTCCCCGGCATACGCCTGGACGCCCCCGCCCCCAGCTGGGCGATCGACGCCGACGTGGTCATCGTCGGCTCGGGGGTCGCCGGGCTCACCGCCGCACTGCGCTGCGCCGACGCCGGGCTGCGTGTCGTCCTGGTGACGAAGGCCCGGCTGGACGACGGCTCGACCCGCTGGGCGCAGGGCGGCATCGCCGCCGCCCTGGGTGAGGGCGACACCCCCGAGCAGCACCTCGACGACACCCTCGTGGCGGGTGCCGGGCTGTGCGACGAGGAGGCGGTGCGCACCCTCGTCACCGAGGGCCCCGACGCGGTGCGCCGGCTCATCGCCGCGGGCG
>NZ_BAAHCA010001727.1:0-527 GCF_054776295.1 Streptomyces sparsus | reverse complement strand
TCTCGCCGCATCGCACCCCCGCGGACGAGGCGGAAGCCGTCGCCGTGCAGCAGCGGTTGCGCCGGCTGGTGCGGGTGGAGGACGCCGGGCCCGTCCCGGGCGCCCCCGGCGCCCTGCTCGCTGGCGTGGACGTCGCCTATGACGACTCCCGCAACGCCGTGGCCGCCGCGGCGGTGCTGCTGGACTCGGGCAGCCTCGCCGTCGTCGAGCAGGCCACGGCGGCCGGGCACGTGCCCTTCCCCTACGTCCCGGGCCTGCTCGCCTTCCGTGAACTGCCCGCCGTCCTGGAGGCGTTGGGGCGCCTGAGCCGTACCCCCGACCTGGTGGTGTGCGACGGCTACGGACTGGCCCATCCGCGCCGCTTCGGCCTCGCCTGCCACCTGGGCGTGCTCACCGGCCTGCCGTCGATCGGCGTCGCCAAGAACCCGTTCGGTTTCCGGCACGCCGAACTCGCCGACGCACGCGGCGCGTACGCGCCGCTGTCGGAACGCCCGCGGCCGGGGACACCGCCGCCGCCCGAAGCCCCG
>NZ_BAAHCA010001726.1:0-527 GCF_054776295.1 Streptomyces sparsus | reverse complement strand
CGCCGGTCCGGAGCCGGGCGGCCCGCCGAACGGGTGACGGCGCCCCGCCACCACCGGACGTGCCGAACCCGGAACATGACGCGTTCCCTGGTCGCCGGCAGTGGGCTTGCGGCACGATGTGAGCCTCGGCCTCCCGCGTCCGCCCCGGTCCTCACCGGCACGGACGAGCGGGGGCGCCGAACGCGGCGGCGCGGGGGCGTCCGCCGGCACGGCACTGGGGGGTCAGTGGAATCCATGCAGCGACTCGAACCTGCCGACCCCAAGCAGATCGGAGGATTCCGGATCGTCGGGCGGCTGGGCGCCGGCGGAATGGGACGGGTCTATCTCGGCCTGTCCCGCGGTGGCCGCGCGGTCGCCGTCAAGGTGGTCCGGCCGGAGCTGGCCGAGGACCGCGAGTTCCGGCAGCGCTTCCGGCGGGAGATCGCCGCGGCCCGCAGGGTCAACGGTGCCTTCACGGCCGGAGTGGTCGACGCGGACCCGGAGGCGGCGCCGCCCTGGCTGGCGACCGTCTACGTGCCGGGCGTCTC
>NZ_BAAHCA010001725.1:0-531 GCF_054776295.1 Streptomyces sparsus | reverse complement strand
GAAGGCGTTGGCGGCGGAGTAGTTGGCCTGTCCGGCGCCGCCGAAGGTGCCGGCGGCGGAGGAGAACAGCACGAAGGCCGCGAGGTCCGCGTCCGCGGTGAGCTCGTGCAGGTGCCAGGCGCCGTCGGCCTTGGGCCGCAGGACGGTGTCGAAGCGGGCGGCGTCGAGGTCGGTCACCACCGAGTCGTCGGTGACACCCGCGGCGTGCACCACCCCGGTCAGCGGGGCGTCGGCCGGTACCTGGGCCAGCAGCCGTTCGACGTCCGCGCGGTCGGCGACGTCACAGGCCGCCAGGTGCACCCGGGCGCCCAGAGCGGTGAGTTCGGCGACCATCTCGGCGGCGCCGTCCGCGTCGGGGCCGCGCCGTCCGGCCAGCAGCAGGGAGCGCACCCCGTGCCGGGTGACGAGGTGCTGGGTGACGGTACGGCCAAGGGTTCCGGTGGCTCCGGTGACCAGGACGGTCCCGGCGGCGAGGTCGGCGGTCCGGTCCTCCGTGGTGGCCGTCGCGGCGTCGGGGACCAGGAGCTGTCC
>NZ_BAAHCA010001724.1:0-532 GCF_054776295.1 Streptomyces sparsus | reverse complement strand
CGGGGCGGCGTCCCGGCGCCCCGGCGGACGCCGTCGTCGCGGCACTCCCGTCCCGCGCCGCACAGGCGTAACCTTTCCGACCATGGTCCCTCCGCACCTCGCCCACAGCCCGTACGTCAGCCTGGTCACCTTCAAACGCGACGGCACGCCGGTGGCCACGCCCGTGTGGGGGGTGGCCGACGGGAACGAGCTGCTGGTGTGGACCCGGGACGACTCCTGGAAGGTGAAGCGGCTGCGGCGGGACCCGCGCGTCACCGTGACGCCGTGCGACGCCCGGGGCAGGGTCGACGGCGGTGCCAGGACGGTCGAGGGCACCGGCCGGTTGCTGGAGGACCAGGCGGAACTCGCCCGGGTGCGCCGGGCGATGGCCCGCAAGTACGGCTGGCGGTTCAGGATCGTCGACGGCGGAGGGGCGTTGATGAGGCTGGGCAAGCGACCGCACGTCGGCATCGCCCTACGACTGTGAGCCGCTCGCGGCGCGGGGACGACCCGCCCGCGACGCCGCGCGCACCCTCGGGCGCCTGGCGGCCCC
>NZ_BAAHCA010001723.1:0-532 GCF_054776295.1 Streptomyces sparsus | reverse complement strand
CGTCGAGCAGCAGGTCGATCCGCTCCCGCGCGGTCAGCTTGCCCTTGGCGTGCTGTGCCTCCGTCGCGGCGGCGCTCGGCCCCTGGCGGGCCGACTCCTTGATCGTGGTGAGTTCGTCCAGGTGCTTCTGCATCATGTTGCGCACTCCCCTGTCTGGCCTGAATGGATCGGTGGTCAGACCGCGCCGGCCGCCAGGTCGAAGGCGTCCACGGTGCGGTCCACAGCTGCGGTGTCGTGACTGGTGTGCGTGGCCGCCGCCGGGTCGGTGCGGCGGCAGTGGCCGGCGAGCGACCGTCCGGGCCCGACCTCGACGTACCGGGTCGCCCCGGCGTACCGCAGGCGGCGGACGGTGGCGGTCCACTCGACGCGGCCGGTGAACTGGCGGCGCAGCCCGTCCGCGGCCCCGCCCGCGTCGGTCACCGGTTCGGCGGTGACCGACGAGACGAACGGCAGCACCGGGTCCTGGAACTCGGTCGCCGCCAGCGCCTCGCCGAACTCCGCCTGCACGGCCCGCATCAGCCCGCGGTGGCGC
>NZ_BAAHCA010001722.1:0-533 GCF_054776295.1 Streptomyces sparsus | reverse complement strand
GACGACGACCACGTTGCCGCGCGTCCGCAGCCGGGCGGTGTGTTCCGCGTACGCCGCGCTCTCCGCGCCGCCGGGCGGCAGCGCGGGGGCGAGCGCGATCGCCGCGCTCGTGCACTGAAGCGCGAGGACGGAGGGCGAGTCGCCCAGTCCGGCGGCCAGCCTGGCCAGGTAGTTGAGCGTCGCCGGAAGCACCACGACCGCGTCGGGCCACTGGGCGAGGTCGACATGCCGGGCCTTCGGCTCGGGCTCGTCGGGCCACCGGTCGGCCAGTACGTCGCAGCCTCCGATGGCGGTCAGCGCCTCCCGGGTGACGAACCTGGTGGCCGCCTTGGTCAGGACGTAGCGCACCTCCGTCCCCGGGTGCCCGGCCTTCAACCAACTGGCCCAGAAGGGCAGATGCGCGGCGGTCACGGACCCGGTACCGACCACCAGCAGGCGGCGCGCGCCCACCGGTTCCCCCGCGTTCGGCGCAGCGGTCACCGGGCCACCGCCCCCGCCACCGGGGCGGACGGCACCGGGCCGTCGGACGGCGC
>NZ_BAAHCA010001721.1:0-533 GCF_054776295.1 Streptomyces sparsus | reverse complement strand
CCACACACCCCGGGCCCGCGCCCGCAGCGCCGGCCCCGCGCCCGCGCGCCGCCCAGCGTGCTCCGGTGCGGCGAATACCGGCTATCCGGCTATAGACGGACACCCCCGTCAACCCCCCGATCCGCAACACCTCTGCCCAAAGCCATTCCATCGGGTGACCACACCCCTGGTACGGCTGACTGCCCGCGCGGGGGCCAACTAGGGTGCCGCGCAGCAGGCCCGGACGCCTTGGGTCAACTGGCCCACCGCACGTTGCGATGTCCGTGCCCGGTGCGACAGTGGGGAAATACCCAGGCACTTCGACACGGCAGGGGGTGAGTGGACGATGGCAGTCCGCACGGACGGGAACCGATCGGCGCGGGACCACGCACTGTCCGTACTGCGGGTACGCAGTACGGCGTTCGCCGTCGCGCTGCTGCCCGCCGCGGCGGCCGTGGTGCTGCTCACCGCCCGGCTCACGGACCGGGTCGGCCCGGGCTGGAACACCGCGCTGTGGGTGCTGGGGGCCGTCGCGCTCTGCTGCCTGGCCGCCG
>NZ_BAAHCA010001720.1:0-537 GCF_054776295.1 Streptomyces sparsus | reverse complement strand
CGCGGGGTTGACGATCCGTGCCGGCCCGGCCACCGCCCGCTCGGTGCCGGCGTTCGCGTGCGGCGCCTACCCGGTCCGGCGGCGGTGGACGTGCGGGCTCCGGCGGGCCGCCGCAGCATGGATCGCGGAGGTGGTCACGGTGGCCAAGGAGAAACGACCCGCCAAGGGGGACAAGGTCGCGTGGAACAGCCACGGCAGTGAGGCCGTGGGACGCGTGGAGAAGAAGATCACCGAGCGTACGGAGGCGGCCGGCCGCACGGTGGACGCCTCACCGGAGGAGCCGCAGTACCAGGTGCGCAGCGAGAAGTCCGGCCGCTCGGCAGTGCACCGGCCCGAGTCACTGCACAAGCCCGGCGGCAAGGGCAAGGGCAAGCACTCCGGCGGCAAGGGCGGGAAGTCCGGAGGCAAGCACGGTTGAGCCCGCCGGGGCGGCGGCGGGCGTGACGCGGCGGTGTCCGGTACCGGCCGGGCGGCGGTCTCCACCGTCCTGATGCGCCGACGTACGACGCTGGGCCCACGGCAGCCCGGGGGCTGCCG
>NZ_BAAHCA010001719.1:0-538 GCF_054776295.1 Streptomyces sparsus | reverse complement strand
TCGGTGTTCCGCGGAGCCCGGCGCAACGTGGTGGCGGCCGGCGCGGGTGCGCTGCTCGCCGCGGTGCTCGGCACCGTCGTCACGCTCGGCAACACCTCGGGCGGTGACGACACTCCGTCGGACGTCGTCAAGCCCGACCGTTCGGCCACGCAGCGGGACGACGACGGCGGCCTCCCGGCGGACCAGCCCGTGAAGTCCGGTGACCGCGGGCAGCAGCCCGGACCGAGCCGGCTGCCCGATGCGGCGGGCACTCCGTCGGGCAGTTCCTCTTCGAGCGGCAAGCCGTCGGGGGACACCTCGGCCGACGAGCCCGACGACGCCTCCTCGAACGGCGGCTCACCCAGCGGCGAGCCCAGCGACACCGCACCGGGCAAGCCCAGCAGCGGCAGCAGCAGCACCCCCGGCCGGCCCAGCAACCCCGGCACGCCGTCCGACGACACCGGCGAGCCGAGCGACGACCCCAGCGGCGGCAGCCCGTCCGACGACCCGGGAGAGACCGACCCGACCGAGGATCCGGGCGGCGGCCCCACCGACGGCA
>NZ_BAAHCA010001718.1:0-538 GCF_054776295.1 Streptomyces sparsus | reverse complement strand
CCGGTGCCGCCCGGCACCGGCCGGGTCAGCCGGTGGGGCCGCCCACCGGCACGTCGTCGATCAGCCGCTCGACCGGGCCCAGCAGGTCGGGTTGCAGGTCGCGGTAGGAACGCACCGAGCCGAGGATGCGCTGCCAGGCGGCGCCGGTGTTCTCCGGCCAGCCCAGCCGGCGGCACACGCCGGTCTTCCAGTCCTCTCCGTGCGGGACCTGCGGCCACGCCGGAATGCCCACCGACGCGGGCTTCACCGCCTCCCACACGTCGATGTAGGGGTGGCCGACGACCAGCACGTGCGGGTCGGTGATCGCGGCGGCGATCCGGGACTCCTTGGAACCGGGCACCAGGTGGTCGACGAGCACGCCCAGACGGGCGTCCGCGGACGGCTGGAACTCGCACACCACGGCGTGCAGGTCGTCGATGCCGGCCAGGTACTCCACGACGACACCCTCGATCCGCAGGTCGTCGCCCCAGACCTTCTCGACCAGCTCGGCGTCGTGCCGGCCCTCGACGTAGATGCGTCCGGCCCGCGCCACCCGGGC
>NZ_BAAHCA010001717.1:0-539 GCF_054776295.1 Streptomyces sparsus | reverse complement strand
GGACCGGTCGGCGGGCCGCGGTGTCGGCCGAGCAGGTCGAGCGGGCGGCGGCGGAGGTGCTGCGGCCGTTCGACGTGGCGGCCTCCGCGGCGGACGGGCCGCCGGAGAACCCGTACACGCTGCACCAGGAACTCCAGCAGACGATGAACGACCTGGTGGGCATCATCCGGCGGGACGGCGAGATGGCCGAGGCGCTGGAGCGGTTGGGCACACTGCGGCGGCGGGCGGCCCGGGTGGGCGTGGAGGGGCACCGGCAGTTCAACCCCGGCTGGCACCTGGCTCTGGACCTGCGCAACATGCTGCTGGTCAGCGAGTGCGTGGCGTTGGCCGCCCGGGAGCGCACCGAGTCCCGCGGCGGCCACACCCGCGAGGACTGCCCGGGCATGGACCGGCGGTGGCGCCGCATCAACCTGCTGTGCACGCTCGCCCCGACCGGCGACCGCACCGACGGCACCTCCGACGGCGACCGCACCTCCGATGGTGACGGCGAGCACGCGCAGGGCACCCCACCAGGCGCGCAGGACGGGCGGGCGGAAGCG
>NZ_BAAHCA010001716.1:0-539 GCF_054776295.1 Streptomyces sparsus | reverse complement strand
GCCGAGCTGCTGCGCCGGGCCACGGCGGGCTGGACGGGCGCCATCGGCCCGCCGGTGCCGCTCTCCGAGGCCGCGAAGTCGCTGCGCTGGGCGCAGTCGGCCGTCGCCCTGATGGAACGCGGCCTGCTGCCCGGCGGCGGCCTGCTGCACTGCACCGAGCACACCGAAGCGCTGGTGCTGCTGCCGCCGGCCGAACTGATCGACGACCTGGGCCGCCGTCTGCTGGCGCCGCTCGTCGACTGCGGTCCCACCCACTCCCGCCGTCTGGCCGAGACACTGCTCGCCTGGCTGGAGACCCGGGGCGGCGCTCCCGAGATCGCCACCCGCCTCGGTGTGCACCCGCAGACGGTCCGCTACCGGCTGCGGCAGATCCGCGAGCTGTGGGGCGACGGCATCGACGACCCCGACATGCGCTTCGCCATGGAGCTCGTGCTGCGCGCCAAGCGGTTGCGCGGCGAGCTGGCCTGAGTTCCCGCGGGGCACCTGCCTGCCGCCGGCGCCAGGCGGCGGTGCCCGGTCGCGGGCCGGTGAGCGGGTCA
>NZ_BAAHCA010001715.1:0-541 GCF_054776295.1 Streptomyces sparsus | reverse complement strand
GTCGGTGAGTTCGGGGCGGGCGCCGGCCAGCGCGAGGGCCTCGTCGAGGGACCAGCGCACGCTGCCGGTGCGGCTGAGCAGCGCCGGTTCGTCACTGATCGCGAGCACGGAAGCGAAGCCGACGCCGAAGCGGCCGACGGTGCCGCCGGGCTGCTCGTCGTCGCGTTTGGCGGAGGCGCGAAGAGTGGAGAGCGACTCCACTCCGGCCGCGTCGAGGTGCGCGCCGGTGTTGGCGGCGACGAGGACGCCGCCGCTGAGGGTGAGCAGCAGCCGTCCCGGTACGCCGGCCCGTGCGGCGGCGTCGGCGGCGTTCTGGGCGAGCTCGACGACGAGCCGGTCCCGGTAGCCGCCGAGCGCGAGCTCCTCTTCGGCGTTGGCGTCCTCCCGGAACCGGGCGGGCGACGCCGCCCACGCGTCGAGCACGCGGCGGCGGAGGTCTGCGGTGCGGAAGAGGTCTTCGGCCATGCCGTGACGCTACCGCTCGGCGCGGCCGTCCGGACCGGCCGCCCCGCATCGTTCTCCGACCGGGCCCGCCCACTCG
>NZ_BAAHCA010001714.1:0-542 GCF_054776295.1 Streptomyces sparsus | reverse complement strand
TGCCGCGGCCCGGCTGATCCGGCTGACCGCCCCCGACGTGGTGCACACCCACAGCGCCAAGGCCGGGCTCGCCGGGCGGCTCGCGGTCCGCGGCCGGATCCCGACCGTGCACCAGCCGCACGCCTGGTCGTTCGAGGCGGTCGACGGCACCGCAGCACAACTCGTCCTGCGCTGGGAGCGGTTCGCCACCCGCTGGACGACCCGGCTGCTGTGCGTCAGCGAGGCCGAACGGTCCAGGGGCAGCGCCGCCCGGGTGCGTGCGCCCTGGAGCGTCATCGGCAACGGCGTGGACCTCGACCGCTTCCACCCCGGCCCGCACGCACCCGGCCCCCGCTCGTGCGATCCGCGAGACCCCGCCCCCCGGGCCACCGCCCCCCGGGTTACGGGTCTCCCGGCACCCGGCACGGCCGTCGAGGACGCGCCCCTGGTCGTCTGCGTGGCCCGGCTCTGCCCGCAGAAAGGCCAGGACGTGCTGCTGCGGGCCTGGCCCGAGGTCACCCGCCGAGTGCCCGGCGCCCGCCTCGCCCTGGTCGGCGACGGCG
>NZ_BAAHCA010001713.1:0-544 GCF_054776295.1 Streptomyces sparsus | reverse complement strand
CGGACGGCAGCCGGGCCGACGCCGGGGCCGGCCCGCCACCGGGCTAGAGTCGCTGCTCATGGCACGGATTGTGGTGATCGGCAGCGGCCTGGGAGCCATGGCCGCCGCGGCCCGGCTCGCGGTGGCGGGCCACTCGGTGACGGTGTTCGAGCGCGGCGCGACCCACGGCGGGGCCGTGGGGCGTCGCGAACGTGACGGTTTCGGCTTCGACACCGGCCCCGGACTGCTGCAACTGCCCGCCGTGTGGCGGGACCTGTTCGTCAAGACCGGCCGGGAGCCGCTGGAGCGGTGCGTCCGGCTGCGCCAGCCCGATCCGGCGAGCCGGCACCTCTTCGCCGACGGCACCGGCCTCACCCTGCCCGCCGGTTCCCGTTCGGGCGTGATCACCGCGCTGGACGCGGCGCTGGGGAGCGGTTCCGGGGACCGGTGGACGCAGTTGCTGGGCCGGGCCCGGACGGCGTGGGAGGCCACTCGGCGCCCGCTGCTGGAGGAACCGCTCACGCCGTCCACCGACCGGGCCCGGCTCGCGCACGACCCCTACCCG
>NZ_BAAHCA010001712.1:0-547 GCF_054776295.1 Streptomyces sparsus | reverse complement strand
AGGGAGGAAGGCGTGCCCGACACGACCCCCACCGACCCCCGCCCCCGCACCGGCGTCTGGCTGATCGGCGCCCGCGGCTCGGTGGCGACCACCGCCGTCACCGGCTGCGCCGCGCTCACCGCCGGCCTCCACCCACCGACCGGCCTCGTCACCGAGACACCGCTCTTCGCCGGCAGCGCCCTCCCGCCACTGGAGTCCCTGGTCTTCGGCGGCCACGACACCACCTGCGTCCCGCTGCCCAAACGCGCCGACGCACTCGTCGACGGCGGGGTGCTGCCGCACGGCCTGCCAGCCGCCGTCCACCACCAACTCCACGCGGCGGACGCGGAGATACGGCCCGGTGGCCCGCAACCGGGCGACTCCCGCAGCGAAGAGGAGCTGATCACCGCCTTCGCCGGCGACCTCACCGCGTTCACCACCCGGCACGGCCTCACCCGCACCGTCGTCGTCAACGTCGCCTCCACCGAACCCGCGCCGCCGCCCGGCGACGACCGGCTGCCGCCCAGCTCGCTGTACGCCGCCGCCGCGCTGCGGGCCGGCTGCCCCT
>NZ_BAAHCA010001711.1:0-548 GCF_054776295.1 Streptomyces sparsus | reverse complement strand
GCCGGGCGGCCGGGCACCGCGGCCAGCACGGTGGCGAAGTGCCGGGCGGCGGCGTCCGCGACGGGCCGCTCGCTCCACAGCAGCGGCAGTGCGTCGCTGAGTTCGGTGGCGAGCGTCTTCGCCGGGTTGCTGTAGGTGTCGATGGCCGGGCCGCAGCGTTCGGCGACCTGGTCGAGCCGGTCGGCGAGGGCGGCGACGGCGTCCGGCGGGGTGCTGCTCAGGCCGAGGCGGTCGGTGAGGATCAGCAGCGGGGTGAGCAGAGCCCACAGGGTGCCGGGGGCGCCGGGCGGCCGGGAGGTGGGGTCGACGGGCTCGTACGGCACTTCGGCGATCGGCACGGGCAGGCCGTGGACGCCGCTCACGGCCTCCGTCAGCGGTGCTCTGCGCGGGCTGACGGCCACCACGGTGCAGCCGCGCCGGTAGGCCTGTTCGACCAGTGCGGTGAGACCGGGCTCGGTGCCGTCGGGGGTGAGCACGAACAGCAGGTCGAGCGGGCCGGCCCAGCCGGGCAGCGTCCAGCGCAGTCCGGGCGGGGCGGCGGTGCCGCC
>NZ_BAAHCA010001710.1:0-549 GCF_054776295.1 Streptomyces sparsus | reverse complement strand
CGCGGGGCCAGCGCGGGGTCGACGCCCGCGGCGACCTGGGGCAGGGCCGTGGCGCGGCGTACTGCCGGTTGCGCGGAGCCTTCTTCACGGGCCATCAGTCACTCTTTCCGTTTGCTGAGGGGTAGGCCGACCGGGCCGGAGCAGCGCTCGGGCCAGGGGCCTGGGGCCACGGGGGCGGGGGCTCCGTCGAGCGAGGCGTCCAGCCGCGCGAGCGCGGCGTGGTCCTGGGCGTCGAGCGGCGCTCCGCCGGTGGCGGACTTCGTTGGTATTCCGGGAAGTTCACGCAGGAGGATCAGGGGCGAGGCGGGTGAGGCGCTGTCCTGGCGGACGTCCAGGACCCGGAACACCGTCGCCGGCGGGAAGACCACCTCGTCGGTCCGGATGTTGTCCGCCGGCCCGTCGAACAACTGCCGGACGCGGCGCCCGGTGACCGACCAGATCACGTGACGCGCGCCGCCGGGCGCCGGCGCGTCACCGTCGAGCGGCACCGCGCTGACCGGGCCGGGGTCCCTCAGCAGGCTTCCGGGCGCCGGCGCCTCCTCCGGGCCG
>NZ_BAAHCA010001709.1:0-551 GCF_054776295.1 Streptomyces sparsus | reverse complement strand
GCGCCGGGCGCCTGGGCGCACTCGGCGGCCCGGGGGCCGACCGCGCGCTCCAGGACGCGGGCGAAGTGACCGAGCGCGGCGTCCAGAGTGGCCACGTCCTCGGCGGAGGCGCCCTTCTGCGGGCCGTAGACCGCCGCGGCGCCCTTCGGGCCGGTCAGCGGGTTGTCCACGTCGCTGGCCAGCACGATCTCCAGGTCCGTGAGGCGCGGGTCGAGGCGGGACAGGTCGGCCTCGGCGAGGTCGCGCAGCCCTCCGCCGCCCGGCCCGACGTCGTAGCCGTCGGCGTCCAGGAGGCGGGCGCCGAGCGCGGTGAGCATGCCCGCACCGCCGTCCGTCGTCGCGGAGCCGCCGACGCCCAGCACGATCGTGCGGGCGCCCTGCGCCGCTGCCTCCAGCAGCAGTTCGCCGGTGCCGCGGGTGGTCGCGGTGAGCGGCGCGAAGGTGCCGGGCGGCAGCAGTTGCAGTCCGGAGGCCTCGGCCATCTCCACCACGGCGGTACCGTCCCGCAGCGCGAAGGCCGCCGTGACGGGGGCGCCCAGCGGCCCGGTCAC
>NZ_BAAHCA010001708.1:0-551 GCF_054776295.1 Streptomyces sparsus | reverse complement strand
AGGCCACCGTGCCGCCCTCGCTGCCGGCGGCCCCGGCCACCGTCGCCAGCAGGTCCTCGACCCGCGGGCGGCGCGAGGGGTCCTTGTCCAGGCAGCGCGCCACCAGTGGGGCCAGCCTGCCGGAGAGCGCGTCCAGGTCCGGTGGTTCGTGCACGACGCGGAACATGAGGGCCTGCGCCGATCCGCTGCCGAACGGACCGGTGCCGGAGGCGGTGAAGGCCAGGACGGCGCCGAGCGCGAACACATCGCTGGCCGGCCCCACCGGGCCCCCGGTCAGCTGCTCGGGTGACATGAAGCCGGGGGTGCCGACCACCATGCCGGTGCGGGTGAGCGCGCTGGCCTCGCCGGCCACCGAGATGCCGAAGTCGATGACCCGCGGACCGTCGGAGGCCAGCAGCACGTTGGACGGCTTCAGGTCCCGGTGCACGAGGTCCGCGGCGTGCACGGCCTCCAGCGCCTCGGCCAGGCCGGCCGCCAGCGCGAGCACCGACTGCTGCGGCCAGGGGCCGTGGGCGGCGACCGCCTCGTCCAGCGAGACGCCCGGCACGTAG
>NZ_BAAHCA010001707.1:0-553 GCF_054776295.1 Streptomyces sparsus | reverse complement strand
CTCGGCGTCGATGCGGCGCTGCAACTCGGCCCGCCGGGAGCCCTCGCCCACGACCAGCACCAGCGGCGCGGGCTCCCGGTGCCGCCAGGCGCGGGCGGCGGTCAGCAGCACGTCGTGCCCCTGGTGGGGCTCCAGCCGTCCCGCGGTGAGCACCACGGGACGGTCGACGGCGCCGAGTTCGGCGCGCAGCTTCTCCCGCAGCCCCTCGACGGGCGTGTCCGGGACACCGCCGTCGGCGTCCTGCGCGTCGATCCGCGGGCCCGGGAACGCGGTCGGGGCCAGCCGGGCGTCCCGGGCACCTCGCCGCCGTGCGCGTTCGACCAGGTCGGAGCTGACCGCCAGCACCACTTTCGCGGCCCGGGCGACACGGCGTTCCAGGAGGTACGTCATGCGGGCCTGGAGGCCGTCGGAGTGGGCACGGGTGTGCCAGGTGACCACCAGGGGGATCCGGCGGCGGCGGACCCCCAGGGCCAGCGTCGCCAGCATCCCGGCCCTCAGCCCGTGGGCGTGCACCAGGTCGGCGTCGGCGCACACCGCGCGCAGCGCGGCGAGC
>NZ_BAAHCA010001706.1:0-553 GCF_054776295.1 Streptomyces sparsus | reverse complement strand
GACGTCCCCCCCACCGCGGTACGCGGCGGCACCACGCCGCCGCCCGGCGCCGAGGTGCTGCGCGGGCTCACCCTGCCCGGCCTCGCCAACACCCACAGCCACGCCTTCCACCGCGCGCTGCGCGGCACGGTCCAGGTCGGCGCCGGCACCTTCTGGACGTGGCGCGAGGTGATGTACCACGTCGCCGCCCGGCTCACCCCGGACAGCTACCTGGCGCTGGCCCGCGCCGCCTACGCCGAGATGGCGCTCGCCGGCATCACCTGCGTCGGCGAGTTCCACTACCTGCACCACGGTCCCGGCGGCACCCGCTACAGCGATCCCAACGCCATGGGCCACGCCCTGACCACCGCCGCCGCCGAGGCCGGCATCCGCATCACCCTGCTCGACACCTGCTACCTGTCCGCCGGGTTCGGCGCCGCCCCGGCCCGGCACCAGCTCCGCTTCCACGACGGCACCGCCGACGCCTGGGCCGAACGGGCCGGGCTGCTGCGCCCGGACGCCACCACCCGCATCGGTGCCGCCGTCCACTCGGTACGGGCCGTGCCCGCCGACG
>NZ_BAAHCA010001705.1:0-555 GCF_054776295.1 Streptomyces sparsus | reverse complement strand
ACCGACCGCCGGGCGCGGTGCGCCGTCGCCCCCGCGGTGCGCCCCGACCCCAGCAGGTTGCGCAGCGGGCCGAGCGTGTCGTTCGTCAGCCGGCCCGACCAGGCCAGCTCCCACACGACGTCCGCCAGCTGGGTGTCGGTGGCCTCCGGGTCCGTCGCCCTGACCTGCTCGGTGATCTGCCGGAAGAACAAGCCGTAGCCGCCCGCCAGCGCGTCCAGCACCGCGCGGTGCCGGTCGGTCAGCTCCAGCGGATGGGCGGGCGGCAGCAGCAACGGCGCGCTGTCCGCCGGATACAGCGCCACCCAGCCGTCCTTGCCGGCCAGCGCGCCCGCCCCGGCCCAGACCACCTCACCCGCCGACGTCAGCTCGTCCAGCATCACCGGGCTGTAGCCCGCGACCCGGCCGGGCAGCACCAGCTTCTCCAGCGCCGAGGCGGGCACCGCCGCCCCCTGCAACTGCTCCACGGCCCGCACCAGCCCGTCCACGCCCCGCAACCCGCCGGCCTCGACGTGCAGCCGGACGGTGCGTCCGCGCCGCCGGCCCTCCTTGCGGGCC
>NZ_BAAHCA010001704.1:0-556 GCF_054776295.1 Streptomyces sparsus | reverse complement strand
GGATCGGTGACGCCGGCGGCAAGGCGCTGCTGGAGCCGACGCCGATCGGCACGGACGGCACCCTGCTGGTCGCCGCCGACCCCGGCGGCACCGCGTTCGGCGCCTGGCAGGCGGCCGGCCACGCCGGCTTCGAGATCCAGGGCGAGCACGGCAGCTTCTTCTGGCCGGAGGTCTACACCCGCGCCAAGGGCGACGTGGACCCGTTCTACGAGAAGGCCCTGGGCTACTCCGCCCAGCAGGTGTCGGACGACGCGGCCTTCGACTTCGCCGTGTACACCCTGCCCGGCAACCCGGCGCCGGTCGTGGGACGGCTCCAGATGGGCGAGCACTTCCCGGCCGAGATGCCCGCGCACATGCTGGTGTACTTCCGCGTGGACGACTGCGACGCGGCGGTCGCCGCGGTGCGCCGGCTGGGCGGCAGCGTCGAACGCGAGCCCACCGACACGCCGTTCGGGCGTTCCGCGCTGGTCGCCGACGACCAGGGCGCGAGGTTCGCGCTGATGGGCCCGACCGCCTCCTGACCCGCCGTCCGGGGCGGGACGACAGCCCAGGCGCG
>NZ_BAAHCA010001703.1:0-557 GCF_054776295.1 Streptomyces sparsus | reverse complement strand
GCCGCGCGTACCGCTCTGCCCCCGGCTGCGCCCCGCCCCCAGCTGCTGCGCAGCCCGGACGGTCTGGCCATCGGGCCTGTCGCGGTGCGGCTGAACACGCCGTTCCCGTCCTCGGGCCTGCTGTCCCCGCCGCCGCTGACCAGGTCCGCACACCCGGTCGCGTACGACATGCGGCCGCCGCCGAACCCCGCCCCCGGCCCCAGCCCGGCCGGCGGCAACAGCCCGGTGGGTCTC
Organism: Streptomyces sparsus; assembly: GCF_054776295.1. Lineage (NCBI taxonomy): Bacteria > Bacillati > Actinomycetota > Actinomycetes > Kitasatosporales > Streptomycetaceae > Streptomyces > Streptomyces sparsus. The sequence continues at coordinate 323 of NZ_BAAHCA010001703.1, read as the reverse complement.
GCGCCCTGACGGCTCGCCGGGCGTTGTGACCGCGGTCCGCTGCGCGTCGCCCCCGTCACCTGGTTGAATTCAGCGCAGCGAGGCAGCCCGGTCCCGGGCGCGAGGGCGAAGTGTGGGGAATCGGGAAATGGACGACGCGAAGACCACCGGGATGAAGCCCAAGTGGTGGAGCCGTCCGCACCGGCCCGTGGACGGTGAGCAGCCGCCGCAGGCACCCGCGGCCAGGCCGGACGAGGAGCGCGCACGACCCCTGCACGGCGAGGACCCGTACGGCACACCGCCCTACGGCGGCCCCGGCCCGTGGGCGCCGGCGCCTCCCGTCC
>NZ_BAAHCA010001702.1:0-557 GCF_054776295.1 Streptomyces sparsus | reverse complement strand
GGCGGCCGACGCGGTACCGCGGGGGGCGGTCGGGCCGTCGCCGGTCGGGGCACCGAGGCGGTCCTTGAGCTCCAGCAGCAGCTTCTGGGCGCCCTTCTTGCCGATGCCGGGCACGGCCGTCAGCGCCTTCTCGTCGCCGGTGGCGACCGCGCGGCGCAGCGCGTCCGGGGTGTGCACGGCGAGCATCGCCTGGGCCAGCCGCGGCCCCACGCCGCTCGCGGTCTGCAGCAGTTGGAAGACCTGCCGCTCGTCGTCGTCGGCGAAGCCGTAGAGGGTGAGGGAGTCCTCCCGGACGACGAGTGAGGTCGCGAGCCGGGCCGGTTCGCCCACCCGCAGGGCGGTCAGCGTGCCGGGCGTGCACTGCACGGACATGCCGATGCCGCCCACCTCCACCACGGCGGAGTCCGGGGCGAGCGCGGCGACCGGGCCGGAGACGAAGGCGATCATGGCAGGGGGCCTTTCTGGAGGGGTGCGGTGGGCTGCACCGAGGCGCCCCGGGCGGCGGCGGTACCGGCCGCCGATGCGGGTGACGGGGGCGTGCGGCCGGCGGTGGAGCG
>NZ_BAAHCA010001701.1:0-558 GCF_054776295.1 Streptomyces sparsus | reverse complement strand
GCTGCGGACGGGCGGGCGCGGTCGGGTGCGGCAGGCGGGCGGTGACGGCCGCCAGCAACAGGGCGGACTCCGCCGTCTCGCGGGCCTCCCGCAGCCCCCACAGCACCACGCAGTTCGGGTCGTGCGACGGCTTGACGGACACCGCCGGGCCCTTCGGCACGAACCGCACCCAGCCGCTCTCCCAGCCGCCCGGCTTCGACCACTCGACGCGGGCCAGGTCGGCCAGCCGCAGCACGCGGGAGCCGGAGGACTTCTTGCTCTCCTCCGCACCCCAGCCCCACTCGATACGGACCTGCTCACCGTCGAAGGCGGCCCGGCCGTCCGAGCCGTTCAGCGTCAGCGGCACCCGGGGGCCGGGCAGCAGGTAGCGGTCGGCGGGTTCGTCCACCGGCACCTCGTCCAGCAGCAGGGCGTTGCGCACCTCGTCGACGAGGTACTCGGCGGTGCCGGAGCGGTCCTTCCCCACTTCCAGGGTGTAGGGGTCGGCGGCGTCCGGCAGCAGGCCGCCGGTGGCCTGGGTCAGCGGGTCGGCGGCGGGGCGCAGCCGCAGGCGCAGCC
>NZ_BAAHCA010001700.1:0-561 GCF_054776295.1 Streptomyces sparsus | reverse complement strand
GCGGGCCAGACTGCGCGGCCGGGACCCCGCCGACGCGTTGCTCGACGACCTGTACGCCGCCGCCGACCAGGTCACCCGGCTGGCCGAGGCGGGCCTGGACGCGCCCCGGCGTGAACTGCTCTCCACCGAGGTGCTGGGCAGCGCGTTGGACTGGACGCTCAGCGGCCGGCCCGCGGCGCCGCCGAACCCGGCGTCGTGCGACATCAGGCCCCTGCTGGACTGTCCGCTGACCGAGGAGGGGCTGCGGATCGGCCTGGAGGCCTGCTGCCGCAGGCTGGCCCGGCTCGCCGGGACGGGGGCCGAGAGGATCGAATGGGTGGAGCGGGCCAACCGCTTCCGCCCCAGGACTTGGGTGTGACGATGCCGCAGCTCGACCAACTCTCCGCCTGCCCCAGCTGCGCCGAGCCGCTGGAGCACGGTGACCGTTTCTGCGGGGTGTGCGGAACGGACCTGACGGCCGCGGGCGGCGGGTACGGCGGTGACCACCAGGACCGCCCGACCCTGACCGTCAGCACCCCCGCGCCCCCTGCCGCGCCGCCCGTCCCGCCCCCTGCCGCACCG
>NZ_BAAHCA010001699.1:0-563 GCF_054776295.1 Streptomyces sparsus | reverse complement strand
GCCCGCACGCCGAGATCCACGCGCTCGCCGAAGCCGGCGACGACGCCCGCGGCGGCACCGCCGTCGTCACCCTGGAACCCTGCCACCACACCGGACGCACCGGGCCCTGCACCGAGGCGCTGCTGAGCGCCGGCATCACCCGCGTCGTCTACGCCGTCGCCGACCCGAACCGGCTCGCCGCGGGCGGCGCCGAGGCACTGGCCGCCGCCGGTGTCGAGGTGGAGTGCGGACTGCTCGCCGACGAGGCGGCCGCGGGCAACGCCGCCTGGCTGACCTCGGTCCGCCACGGCCGGCCGCACGTGCACTGGAAGTTCGCCGCCACCCTGGACGGCCGGACCGCCGCCGCCGACGGCACCAGCCGCTGGATCACCTCCACCGAGGCCCGCGCCGACGTGCACCGGCTCCGAGCCGAGTCCGACGCCGTGCTCGTCGGGTCGGGCACCGCCCGCACCGACAACCCGCACCTCGCCGTCCGCGGTGCCCCCGGCGTCCGGCAGCCGCTGCGCGTCGTGCCTCGTGTGTCCGCCGGTCTCGGTTCCCGGCCGTCCAGCCGGGCCGCGGCC
>NZ_BAAHCA010001698.1:0-563 GCF_054776295.1 Streptomyces sparsus | reverse complement strand
AGGCCGTCGCCAGGGTGTCGGTCAGGGGGGAGGACGGGGTGGCGGCCGGGGTCTCGGCCAGACACAGCACGTGCACGCCCATGGTGGCGCCGCCACCGGCGAGCCGGGCCACCGACTCCCGCAGCGCGGCGGTACCCGGATCACCGTCGACGACCAGCACCGTGGCGTGGCCCCGGTAGGCCGACGCGACGGACCTCAGCTCGGTGCGCTCGGCCGTCACCCAGCCCGCGCCGAGCGGACCCTCGTCCACCCTGCGCACCAGCTCGTCGGTGCGGGCCGTGGCCTGGTCGCGGTCGAAGCCGAACAGCAGGCGGCAGTCCTGGCCGCGGGCCGGGCGGACGTGCGGCAGCCAGCCCAGCCAGGACCAGTCCTCGGCCTGGCCGCTGCGACCGGAGGCGACCAGCACGATCTCCAGCGTGCTCGGCGGGTGCGTCACCGCGAGCTGCGCGAGCACCGAGCGGACCATGGGCAGCAGCCGTTCCCGCGGGCCCGCCAGCCCGAGCGAGCCCGCCTCGCGCAGCGCGACCGTGACGGGTGTGTCGGGGCGGGCGCCGTGGTGGGCG
>NZ_BAAHCA010001697.1:0-565 GCF_054776295.1 Streptomyces sparsus | reverse complement strand
GTGTGCCGCCGGCACGGCACGGCCGTGGTGGCGCGCGGAGCGGGCACCAGCATCGCCGGCGAGGCCACCGGCACGGGTGTGGTGCTGGACTTCACCCGGCACATGGACCGGGTCCTGGACCTCGACCCGGAGTCGCGCACGGCCCGCGTCCAGCCCGGCGTCGTCCTGGACACCCTGCGCGCGCGGGCCGGCCGGCACGGTCTGACCTTCGGACCGGACCCGTCCACCCACCGCCGCTGCACGCTCGGCGGCATGATCGGCAACAACGCGTGCGGCTCGCACTCGGTGGCCTGGGGCACCACCGCCGACAACGTCCGGGAACTGTCGGTGCTCACCTTCGGCGGTGAGCCCGCCCGGCTGTCCCGCGGCGGCGAGGGCGTGCCCGAGCGGATCCGGGCCGGCGTCACCGAGCTGGTGCGCGGCGACCTCGCCCGGCTGCGCACCGGGTTCCCGGAGCTGCCGCGCCGCATCTCCGGTTACGCGCTGGACGAGTTGCTGCCGGAGCGCGGCGAGGACTGGGCGCGGGCCTTCACCGGCAGCGAGGGCACGCTCGGTGTGCTGACCG
>NZ_BAAHCA010001696.1:0-565 GCF_054776295.1 Streptomyces sparsus | reverse complement strand
GGTGGTCGATCTGTGCTGCGGCTCGGGGGCGGTGGCCGCCGCGCTGCTCGCGGCTCTCGACCACGTGGAGTGCCACGCCGCCGACATCGACCCCGGCGCGGTGGGCTGTGCCCGACGCAACGTCTGCGCGGCGGGCGGGCGGGTGTACGAGGGTGACCTGTTCGCGCCGCTGCCGGCCGGGCTGCGGGGCCGGGTGGATGTGCTGGTCGCCAACGCGCCCTACGTTCCGACGGCGGCGATCGAACTGCTGCCGCCGGAGGCCCGCCTGCACGAACCGAGGGTCGCGCTCGACGGGGGACCGGACGGGCTGGACGTGCAGCGCCGGGTGGTCGAGCAGGCTCCCGAGTGGCTGGCGCCCGGTGGTCTGCTGTTCGTCGAGACAAGTGAACGGCAGGCGGAGCTGACCGCCCGGGCGATCGACGACCGGGGCCTGCTGTCCCGGGTCGTGACGTGCGAGGAGCTGGACGCCACGGTGGTGGTCGGCGCCCGACCGGATCCCGACGCGGGTGCGCGCGGGCACCCCTGAGCACGACGCCGGCCGACCCCGCCCGGCACCGGAGCCCCG
>NZ_BAAHCA010001695.1:0-565 GCF_054776295.1 Streptomyces sparsus | reverse complement strand
CGGGCGCCGCGCACGCCCCAGGCGGTTGCCTGGATCTGGCGGGCCCGGGTGCCGTCGGCGGTGCCTCGCGACTGGGACCACAGCACGACGGCGGCGGGGCCGGTGCGGCGCACCGCCTCGTCGAGGGCCTCGGCGGGTACTGCCGCGCCGAACATCCTCACCGGGAGGCCGCGTTGGGCGAGGCCGGCGGCGAGCGCCTCCAGCGGGAGCGAGTGCATCTCGTTCGGCACGCAGGCGAGCAGTACCGGCGGCCGGTCTGTGTTCACGGGGGAGTTGACGGCGACGCGGCGCAGTACCGAGGAGATGTGCCAGGACAGCAGGTGTTCGACCTCGACGTAACGCTCACCCGAGGACGCCCACTTGCGGCCCACCGCGCGCAGCGCCGGCATGATCACCTCGTCCCAGGCGACCAGCAGGCCGTGTTCGGTGATCGCGGCCTCCAACCGGGCGTCCAGGGCGGGGGCGTCGAGCCGCACGGCGGCGTTGGCCAGCCCCCGGCACTCCTTGCGGACACTGCCCAGCGGCAGGGCGTTGCTGCCGCCCGGACCGTGCCGGCCCCCGCCCG
>NZ_BAAHCA010001694.1:0-565 GCF_054776295.1 Streptomyces sparsus | reverse complement strand
GGCGAGCCGGCGCGCCCACTCGGCCTCGGCGCCCCGCTCGGTCAGTTCGGCCCCGGTCAGCGGGCCCAGCAGGCGCAGCACGTCGGCGACCGCCTCGACGTCCTTGACGCGGCGGTCCTCGGTGCGCCACTGGAGCTCCTGCTCCAGTTCGGCGACCACGTCCGCGTCCAGCAGCTCCCGCAGCTCGGCGCGGCCCAGCAGCTCCGACAGCAGCCGCGAGTCCAGCGACAGCGCCGCCGCCCGCCGCTCGGCCAACGGTGAGTCGCCCTCGTAGAGGTACTGCGCGACGTAGCCGAAGAGCAGCGAGCGGGCGAACGGTGACGGCTCGGGGGTGGAGACCTCCACCAGCCGCACCCGCCGCGCCTCCACGTCCCCCATCAGCTCCACCAGGCCGGGCACGTCGAAGACGTCCTGGAGGCACTCGCGCACCGCCTCCAGCACGATCGGGAACGAGCCGAAGTCGCTGGCGACCTGCAACAGCTGGGAGGCGCGCTGGCGCTGCTGCCACAGCGGTGTGCGCCGGCCCGGCGTGCGCCGGGGCAGCAGCAGGGCGCGCGCCGCGCAC
>NZ_BAAHCA010001693.1:0-566 GCF_054776295.1 Streptomyces sparsus | reverse complement strand
CGGTGCGTCGCGCACGATCAGCAGCCGCGCGCCGGGCTCGGCCCGGCGGACATCGGCGAAGGCGTGCAGCAGGGCGACGACGTCCTTCGTGGGCTCGATCCGGCCCGTCCACACCAGCAGCGGTCCCGGGCGCCGCTCGCCGGTGTCCTCGGCGACGGCGGCGAGGGGGCCGGCGTCCATGCCCGGGTAGACCGTGCGCAGCCGCTTCCGGTCGGCGCCGCAGCGCTCCTGCCAGCGGCGGGCGTGCGTGTTGCCCGGGGTGATCACCTCGGCCTGCTGGTACGCCTCCCGGGCCAGCCGCCCCTGGAACGCGGCGAGCAGGGCACGGACGGGGGCTTGCGAGGCTGACGGTGAAACCGCGCGAGCGGCGCCCGCGGCGCTGCGCAGGTAGTGCTCCCGCAGCCGCACGCCGTACTCGGTGATCAGCAGCGGGGTGCCGAAGAGGTGCTTGGCCAGCAGCCCCGGCAGTGCCGCCGGGCCGCCGCCCACGGCATGGCAGAGGTCCACGCCGGAGAGCCCCGCCTCGGTCTGCGACGCGCCCCCCCGCGCGCCGTGGGCGCCGTGCG
>NZ_BAAHCA010001692.1:0-566 GCF_054776295.1 Streptomyces sparsus | reverse complement strand
GGGCCCGCAGCAGGCGCGCGACGGCCACCCGCAGCAGGCTGTCGGCGGCGAGCGCGTCCACGTCCTCGGCGGCCCGGTGCACCGCTCGGATCTGCCGGGAGGCGACCGGGTCGTGGGTGACGGTCGCGGCGAAGGCGGGTGTGCCCCGCACGCCCGTGGTCTCGGCGGCCACCTCGGTGACCGTCGCCAGGGAGGGGTAGAGCGTGAAGTACGTCCAGCCCTCGGGCGCACCGGCCCGTGCGGTGTGCGCCACCTCCGGGTTGATCATCACGAGGCCGCCGGAACCGACCCGCTCGGTGCTGCGGGGCAGCCCGACCTCCTCCACCCCGCCGGTTATCGCGCCGAGCGTGTAGCCCTCGTGGCTGTGCCGGGGGAAGGCGTGCCGGACGTAGCGGGCGCGGAGCAGGTCGAGGCCGGGCAGCCGGTCGTGGCGCCAGTGCCGTGCCCACTCGGTCGTCGCCATGGCCCCATTGTGCGGGCCGGGTACGACAGCCCACCGCCGGAGGGGCGCGGTTCCGTCGCCGCCCCGCCCGTCACCGCGGTTCCGTCGCCGCCCCGCCCCCGGC
>NZ_BAAHCA010001691.1:0-566 GCF_054776295.1 Streptomyces sparsus | reverse complement strand
ACCGCCGCGGAGGCGGCGCACCCGGACGGCACCTCCGCGGCGGACGTGGGGTCCGCCCCGCTCGGTGACGCCGGAACGGCCGAGTCCGTGCGGGCCCGCGCCACCGGCAGCAACCCGGACGGCACCGTGAGGTCCGTCGCCTCCGTCGGCTCACTGTCGATGGACATCGGCATGGCCCGGCTGCGGACCGGCCGGATCACCGCCACCTGCACCGCCGCCCCGGGGAGCACCCCGCGCGGCAGCACGTCGGTGAACGACGGCAGCTTCACGGTCCACGGCCTGCCCGCGTTGAAGCTGCCCACCGACCCGGCGCCCGGAACCGTTGTCGTGCTGCCCGGCGGCCTGGGTGAACTGGTGCTCAACGAGCAGACCCGGGACGCCAACGGCGCCCTCACCGTCACCGGCCTGCGGCTGACCCTCTCGGACGCCACCGAGAAGTACCGCGGTCGCATGGTCGCCGCCTCCACGCGCTGCGCGGCCGGCAAGGCGGACCCGGCGTCGGTCGAGGCCCACGTGGTGGACGCCCAGGCGGGCGACGCCGACGAGGACCGGGCACTGGCCGGCGT
>NZ_BAAHCA010001690.1:0-567 GCF_054776295.1 Streptomyces sparsus | reverse complement strand
GGCACCGTCGCCGGGCGGCTCGCCGCCCAGCTCGGCGGACGCGTCTGGCCGCCGGACGCCGCCCCCGCGGAAGGTGTCTCCGAACCGGTCACGGAGCTCGGTTCGGTCACCGCGCCGGCCGCGGCCCAGCCCGCGGTGGACGTGCTCTCCGACAGCTCGGCGGTCGTCATCCAGGACCGGCCGGTGGTGGCCATGACGGCCTGGCTGTCGGACGCGCTGCGGGCCGCCGTCGACAGCGGGCGCGGCCTGCAGATCGTCACCCCGCGCACCTCCCGACTGACCCTGCCCACCCGCGCGGCGCTGTCCGGGCCGCCCAACCGCTGGGTCGTCAACGACGGTGAGGGCGGCTACTACGACGGTCTCTCCGGGGCCGAACTGCGCTGGCAGGACGGCGGCTTCACCAGTACCGGCACCCCCGCGCCCGCCTTCACCGAACCCGCCCGGCGGGCCCGCAGCCTGCACGCCGGCGGCGAACGCCAGATCGCGGTCTCCGTCCGCACCCGGCAGCCCGCAGACCGGGACCTGCTGCTGGGCGGCGCCCTGGAGACGGTGTGGCGGCGGCTGACC
>NZ_BAAHCA010001689.1:0-567 GCF_054776295.1 Streptomyces sparsus | reverse complement strand
CGACCCGGGCGGCGGTGCAGTGCACGGACGTCTCCGGCACCGACTCCAGCGTCCCGACGGCGCCGGCCCGGTCCCCGGCGGCCAGCCGGACGCGGGCCAGGCCGAAGGCGGCGCTGACGTGGTTCGGATCGGTCGACCAGACCAGGCCGTAGTACTCCGCGGCGTTGTCCAACTGGCCGAGGACCTCCGCGCACAGCCCCAGCGCCAGCTTCGGCGCCGGTTCACCGGGGAACGCGTCGTAGACGGCGTCGAAGGCGAGAGCGGCGGTCTCCCGGTCGTTGCTGACCAGCGCGGACAGCCCCCGGTACCAGATCACCCGCCAGTCGTCGGGGTAGTCGGCGGCCAGCCGGGCCACGGCCTGCTCCGCCTGGGCCGTGCGCTCGGCGGCGGCCCCGTCGCCGGTCCGCACCGACTCCAGCAGGGCCCGCAGCTCGCGTAGCCGCAGCTCGATCGAGTCGACCGGCGCGGCACGAAGCGCGGCGGCCAGCTCCGCCGGTTCCACGGCGAGCAGGCCCGCCAGGAAACCGGCGTTGGGGTCGCCCGGGTCCACCCGCGGTACGGGGAGCG
>NZ_BAAHCA010001688.1:0-569 GCF_054776295.1 Streptomyces sparsus | reverse complement strand
GGGCGCTCGGTGCGGTCGGCGGGCTGGTGGGCGGCGCCGGGGGGCCGGGGCGGCGCGGCGGTTGCGGGCGGTGCGTGCTGGTGCGCCGGCGTTGAGGTCTGGGGTGTCTTGGCCACGGCGTTCATGCTGTCCGGGCCGCTCGGCGCACACGAGTGGCCGGATGGCCATGATGTGCAAGGATCGGGCCATGGACATCTCCCCCGGGCACTTCCGGCACCCCTCCCGGCACAAGGTCGCGGTCCTGGTGCGGGACGGGCTGCTGCCGATCGAGGTGGGCATCGCGCACCGGATACTCGGCGGCGCCCGGTCCGCTGCCGGGGAGTCGCTGTACGAGGTCCTCACCTGTGCGCTCGCCCCGGGTGAGGTCCGGGCCGACGCCGACTTCTCGGTCAACGTCAGCCACGGCCCGCAGGCGCTGGCCGAGGCGGACACGGTGATCGTGCCGGCCGCCCACGAGGCGGACGCGACCCTCTCACGCGGCGCACTCGGCGGCCCGCTGACCGAGGCGCTGGCCCTGATCCGCCCCGGCGCCCGGATCGCGTCCATCTGCACCGGCGCCTTCGTCCTGG
>NZ_BAAHCA010001687.1:0-571 GCF_054776295.1 Streptomyces sparsus | reverse complement strand
GCTCCCTCGTGGTGTGCAGGGTGACCCGGCGGCCTGCCGTGAGTTGCGTCCCGGCGAGCGTCGTCACCGACAGCACGAGCCGGGCCCGCAGTTAGGCGGGCAGCAGGTGCGCTTCGGCGAGCTGTCGGACGGCCCGGCGGAGCGGGGGCAGTGCGCGGAACTCTGTCTCGGTCACGGACGGCTCCGCCGGGTCGGGGAAGGGGAGTGGGGGAGCGGCGGGCGCACGGCGAGCACGGTGGCGTCGTCGCGGCCCTGGCGGTGCGCGTGCACGACGGCGGCGGTCAGCAGCGGCGGGGGGAGCCGCAGCAGGAACGGGGAGGGCAGCCGCGCCCAGCGGGAGCAGACGCCGTCGCTGTACAGGACGACGGTGCCGGACGGGTCCAGCGGGATCCGGTGCACCCGGGGCGGCGGCATGTTCAGCCCGAGCACACCGGGCTGTCCGCTCAGCCGGTGATGGACGTCGGTGTGGGAGAGGGCCAGGCCGCGCACGTTGCCGACGCCCGCGTACTCGGCGTGGTCGGCGTGCACCCGCAGCAGGCCGGCAGCCGCGCCGCGGGTGCGGCGCAGCGAC
>NZ_BAAHCA010001686.1:0-574 GCF_054776295.1 Streptomyces sparsus | reverse complement strand
GGTGGCGGCTTCGGCGGAGGTGGCCCCGGGAGCGGCGGGATCCGCGCCGGCGGGATCCGCGGGGGCTGGGTCGGGGGTGGGCGGCGCCGGTGGGGTGGTGCTCAGCTCGTCCAGCACCCGGCGCAGGTAGGGCCGGGGCACGGCGGGAAGCAGCAGCGCGAACGCCTGCACCAGCCCGCCCAGCAGGTAGGTGGTGTCGGGAGTGGCCCGCAGCAGGGTGCGCACCCGCTCGACGTCGTCCCGGGTGACGGCCGTCAGCAGCACGGCCACGTCCGGTGCGGCGTCCTCGTGGGTCTCGGCCCAGCGCTCCCCGTACCGCGCGAGGCTCGCCAGCCGGTGCAGTTCGCGGTCGGCGGCCTCGTCGGTGCGGTGGCACTGCCGTACGCCCTCGCCGGCGATCCAGCACAGGGCCGCGACCAGGTCCCGCGTCTGCTCGTCGCAGAACAGGCCGTCCAGCGCGCCGTCGAAGGCGACCTGGTTGCCGTGCCGGTGGGCCAGGAGCAGGCGCGCGGCCCGAGCCCGGGCGGTCGCGGCGGCGGCCGGGTCGACCGGGTCCAGCGAATCGGAGTCGGCT
>NZ_BAAHCA010001685.1:0-574 GCF_054776295.1 Streptomyces sparsus | reverse complement strand
TCAACCAGGACGGCGCCTCCAACGGCCTGACCGCGCCCAACGGCCCCTCGCAGCAGCGTGTCATCCGCCAGGCACTGGCCGCCGGCGGCCTCACCCCGCAGGACGTGGACGCCGTCGAGGCGCACGGCACCGGCACCACGCTCGGCGACCCGATCGAGGCCCAGGCACTGCTCGCCGTCTACGGGCAGGAACGCGCCGATGACCGCCCCCTGTGGCTGGGCTCGCTCAAGTCCAACATCGGGCACAGCCAGGCCGCGGCCGGCGTCGGCGGGGTCATCAAGACCGTCATGGCGCTGCGCGCCGGTGTCCTGCCGCGCACCCTGTACGCCGACACGCCCACCCCGCACGTCGACTGGGACACCGGCCACGTCCGGCTGCTCAGCGAGCAGCAGCCCTGGCCGGAGACCGGCCGCGCCCGCCGCGCGGGCGTGTCCTCCTTCGGCGTGAGCGGCACCAACGCGCACGTCATCGTCGAGCAGGCGCCCCCGGCGGACGACCTGCCCGCCACCACCGAACCGCCCGCGGTACCCGTGCTGCTGTCCGGCCGCACGCCCGCCGCGCTGCGCGCCCAGGC
>NZ_BAAHCA010001684.1:0-575 GCF_054776295.1 Streptomyces sparsus | reverse complement strand
CCCGCCCGGACCCGGAGGCGGTCGCCGAGCTGTGTCGGCGCGCCGCCGAGCTGGACCGGCTCACCAGGGCGGACTGCCGCAGGGGCACGGACGAGGCGGAGCGGATGATGCGGCAGGGCGCGCCGGACAGCGGTCGCGCGGCGACCGTGGCCCGGGCCGCGGCGGCGTGGGAGGAGGCGTACTGGCGCAGCCTTCCGGAGGGGGAGCACCAGGTCGTCACGGGCCCCCGTCCCTCGCTCTACGGATGTTTCAACCAGGCTCATCTGCTGGTCAGCGACGTGTCGAGCGTGGTGGCCGACTTTCTGGCCGGGGAGAAGCCGTACGCGGTGGTGAACACGAGCGGCCTGGACGAGGACGGCTTCCGGGCCGAGTTCCCGACCGTGCGGGCGGCGACGATCCTCGAACCCGACGCAGGCGGCATCGCCGCGCTGCTGGAGACCGTGCGGGACCCCGGGAAGGACACCCTTCTCGGGGCTCGCGTCCGGCTCAGGGAGCAGCTGCTCGGCCCGGCCGAGCCGCCGGCGCAGGTCCGCTTCGGCAGGGCCGTGCGCGGGTTGCGCGCCGAGGCGGCCGCC
>NZ_BAAHCA010001683.1:0-577 GCF_054776295.1 Streptomyces sparsus | reverse complement strand
GACGTAAGAGACCCGAGCGCGTAGCACCACCGCGGCGCATCGTGGTGCTCGGCAGCCCGGGCAGCGGCAAGACGACCTTCTGCCACGCGCTCGCCGCCGCGGGAGGGCCGCCCCTGTACCACCTGGACGACCTGTACTGGCGGCAGGGCTGGCGGCGACCGTCCCCCGACGAGTGGTCGGCGACCGTCGAAGCGGTCACCGCGCTGCCCCGGTGGATCGTGGACGGCAACTTCCTCGACACCGTGCCCGTCCGGGTCCGCGCCGCCGACCTCGTGGTGCTCCTGGACCGCCACCCGGCACTGTGCGCGTGGGCCCTGCTGCGCCGATCCCTGCGCCTGCGCCGGGACGCCTCAGGGGGCCGGCAGCGCCGCGACCACACCCCGGCGGGACTGACCGCAGCCGATCCGCCGGTCCGCAGCGTCACCGCCCTGCTGCGCAAGGCGCTGTTCTTCCGCCGCCGCGAACTGCGGGCGATGGCCCCGCTGCTCGCCGGCTGCCAGGCGCGCGTGGTGCGCTGCCGTACCCGGAGCCGCACCGACCGGCTGCTGCGGCAGCTGACCGCCGACCCGGCCCCCGC
>NZ_BAAHCA010001682.1:0-577 GCF_054776295.1 Streptomyces sparsus | reverse complement strand
TCATGATCCAGGCGGTCACCCCTCCCGCGGCGTCACCGGAGCGCAGGGCGTTGTCGAGGGCGGCGCCCAGCAGCGGACCGAGCATGCGGTCCGGGGCCTCGACGCCGGCGGTGCGCAGCAGCTCCATGGCCTGGGCGACGAGGGTGACGAGGTGGTTCGCGCCCAGCGCCAGCGCCGCGTGGTAGAGCGGCCGGCTCTCCTCGGCGATCCACTCCGGCTCGCCGCCCATCTCGATGACGAGCGCCTCGGCCGCCAGGCGCAGTTCCTCGGGCGCGGTGACGCCGAACGAGCAGCCCGCGAGGCGGGGCACGTCGACGTCGGTGCCGGAGAACGTCATCACCGGGTGCAGCGCCAGCGGCAGCGCGCCGGCACGCAGCGCAGGTTCGAGCACGGCGGTGCCGAAGCGCCCGGAGGTGTGCACCAGGAGCTGGCCGGGACGCACCGCGCCCGTCTCGGCGAGCCCGCGCACCAGCTCGGGCAGCGCGTCGTCGGGCACGGTCAGCAGCACGAGGTCGGCGCGGGCCAGCACCTCGGCCGGGTCGACCAGGGGGACACCGGGCAGCAGCTCGGCGGCCCG
>NZ_BAAHCA010001681.1:0-578 GCF_054776295.1 Streptomyces sparsus | reverse complement strand
GCCGCGCCGGGCGCACGCCCAGGTCAGCGCGGTGCGCAGGCTCAGCAGCAGGAGTTCGTCGGCCGCCACCGCGGAGAGCCGGACCAGCCGCCACAGCGCGGACTCGCCACGTCGCAGCAGCCAGCCCGCGGCGAGGTAGGCGAGCAGGTGGCCGAGCAGCATCGGTCCGGAAGCCATGGCCAACGCGGTGCGCATGACGGCTGCCAGGCACTCGGCCGCGGCGTTACCGCCACCCGGATAGCCGCCCATCGCGGCGTCGGCATGGCTGTGGCCGCTGTGCGCGACCGCGCCGCTCAGGCCGGCATCGGCGACCAGCCTGCGGGCCTCCGCCTCGGTCAACGCGGCGGCGGCCCGGTCGTTGCAGGCCAGGCTGCCGGTCAGCGCCAGCAGGTCGCTGCGACCACCGGAAGGCCGCACGTCCGGGCTGCCGGTCCCGGCGGAGGCGAAGAGAGTGTGCAGGGCCATCTGCCCTGCCGCCAGCAGACCCGCGATGCCCGGCAGCGACCGCTCCCGGCCGGCGAGCGGCACGGCGACGGCGAAGACCAGCGCGACGGCCGCACCCAGCGTCCACCAGGGCA
>NZ_BAAHCA010001680.1:0-578 GCF_054776295.1 Streptomyces sparsus | reverse complement strand
CGCACTCCGCCGCGACGGCCGCGTTCAGCCGGCCCAGCTCGTCGCGGAACCGGCGACCCGCCGCGGAGGCCGGCACCACACCGGAGCCGACCTCGTTGCTGACCGCGACCACCGTGCGCCGGGTCTCCCGCACCGCGGCGACCAGCTCGCCGGTCCGCGCCGCGAGCTTGCGGGCGCCGCCGTTCGCCCACACCTCGTCCGACCAGGCGTCCACCGCGTCCATGGCGTCGGTCAGCCACAGGGCAAGGCAGTCGACCAGCATCGGCGGCCCGTCGGAGTCGGCGAGCAGCGGCACCAGATCGCAGGTCTCCGCGGTACGCCAACCGGGTGGCCGCCGCTCGCGGTGCGCGCTGACGCGCTCCGCCCACTCCCGGTCGCCGTGCCGGTCGCCACCGGTCGCCACGTACAGCACGTCGGGGAACGCCGCCAGCCGCCGTTCCGCCTCCCCGGACTTGCCGGACCTGGCGCCACCGAGCACCAGCGTGCGGCGGGGCACGTCCGGAACCCGGCGGTAGTCGCCGACGGCCAGCGTGGTGCCGTCCGGCACGGCGCGGGCACCGAGGGACGCCAGCCGGCGG
>NZ_BAAHCA010001679.1:0-580 GCF_054776295.1 Streptomyces sparsus | reverse complement strand
GGGCCCGGCTCGGCAGTGGCGCCGGCTCCGGAGCACGCTCCGGCTCGGGCTGCGCCTGCTCGGGCGGGCCCGGGCGCCGGCTGCGGGCGGAGAACCAACTGGTCTCCATCTCCTCGAATATCGGCGTGCGCACATCGGCGGTGGCCGTCGGGGCGATGGGGAAGTCCAGCTCGGTGGTGTCGTCCTGGCGGGCCGGCGGGGCCGCGGGCAGCGGGTAGTTGCCGGTGTCGTACGGCTGCTGGCCGTTGCCGTAGTCCTGGTGTCCGCCCTGGTCGGCGCGGTTGCCGTAGTCCTGGGTGCCGGCGTACTCCTGCTGGTTCCCGTACTCCTGCCGGCCGTTCTGCGGCTCCTCGCGGCGGGCCTGGGACGGTGCGCCCTGGTGGGGCGCGCCGCTGGTGGCGCCGGTGAAGCCGGGGCGGGCGAACTCGCCGGTGCCCTCGGGGTCCTCGTGACCCCGCGGGGCGTCGACACCGTAGCGGCCCCGCTGCCCGGGTATCAACTCGTCGCGGGCACCGGCCCAGCTCGGCCGCTGCTGGTTGTCGCCGGGTGCGCCGCCCTGGCCCGGGCGGCTCTCGCCCGG
>NZ_BAAHCA010001678.1:0-580 GCF_054776295.1 Streptomyces sparsus | reverse complement strand
CGCGCTGGACGTGGGGCGGCTCGCCGAAGCGGCCGATCCGCACCGGCTGACGGTGCCGGCCCTGCTGCTGCACGGCCCGGACGACCGGATCGCGCCCTGGGAGACGTCCCGCGCGTTCGCCGCCGCCCGCCCCGACCTGGTCCAGCTGCACACCGCTCCCGGTGCCCGCCACGCCGCCGCGTGGAACGTCGATCCCCACCGGTACGAGGACGTGCTGAGCCGCTTCCTCACCCCCCACATGTGAGCCCCCGGGACGCCGCGGACCCCGCACGAGCGGGTGCCCGACCGCCGGCACGCCACTTCCGGGAGCCGGCCGTGTGATCCGTCACACGGCCGTGGCGGCGATCCGTCAGATGCCCCGAACCAGCCGCCGTTTGAGCTTTTGGGGAGTTACCAGGAAGACTGCGGGGGTGACGTCCCGTACCCCGCGAGACACCCGGCTGAGCGTTGTCCCCCGTCAGGCCGTAGCGAGCGTCCGCCGCTCCGCGACGGCCAGGCGAAACCGGCCCGCGCCCCGACCGCCTGCCTCCCTCGCTCCGCGCGAGCAGCTCGCCGACCAGGCCCGGGCCGCGCTCGGTGA
>NZ_BAAHCA010001677.1:0-580 GCF_054776295.1 Streptomyces sparsus | reverse complement strand
TACGAGGGGGCCGCAGCCGTGCCCGAGTGCTCCGCCGCAGGGCAGCAGCGCGTACTCGTCCAGCACCCACGGCAGCACCGCGTAGGACACCTTGAGCACGTCGTACTCGCCGCGTTCGGCCATGCCGTTGGTCACGTCGATGTCCGCGAACGTCACCCGCAGCGGCGGCGCGTCCGGCACCAGACCGTGCGACCAGGCGTGGAAGACGAACGTGTCGTTCGGGCACGGCGAGTAGGCGATGTCCAGCGGCCTGTCCGACGCACCGCCCTGCGCACCACCCTGCGGGCCGGGTGACGCGCTGCCCTCCGGGCCGGGTGACGGGGCAGCCGGCGGGACGTCCCGCGGCTCGGTGCGACGCGGAGAATCAACCATGGTCCGTCCAACCCCCGATGACGGGTGTGATCTTCCCGAACGCCTCGGCCAGCGCGTCCAGCGCGTCCGGGATGCGCCAGGCGGCCCGGTCCCTGGGGCCCACGGCGTTGGACACGGCCCGCACCTCCAGCACCGGAACGCCCTGCGCGGCGGCGGCCTGCGCCACCCCGAAACCCTCCATCGCCTCGGCGACCGCCCCCGGGTGACG
>NZ_BAAHCA010001676.1:0-582 GCF_054776295.1 Streptomyces sparsus | reverse complement strand
GTCAGCACGGTGACGACGGCGAAGGAGGCCGACAGCGTGGTGGCCTCCGCGATCCAGCCGACCAGCGCGGGCGCGGCCAACCCCGAGGCGTACGCCAGCGTCGCCACCCCCGCGATGGCCTGTCCGGGAGACGCGGAGGTACGGCCGGCGGCGGCGAAGCAGAGCGGCACGACCACGGCGATGCCGAGCCCCACGAGCGCGAAACCGGCGATCGCCGGTGCAGGCGTGCGGGCCGTCACCACCAGCACTCCGCCCGCCGTGGCCAGCAGGCCGCCCACCCGCACGGTCCGTACCGGGCCGAAGCGCCGCACGGTGGCGTCCCCGGCCAGCCTGGCCAGTGCCATGGTGCACGCGAACGCGGTGTAGGCGGCTGCGGCGACGCCCGGGGAAGAGCCCGCCACCTCGCGGAGGTAGACGCCGGACCAGTCCATCGAGGCGCCCTCGGCGAAGACCGCGCAGAACCCGACGGCTCCGACGGCCAGCACACCCCGGGAGGGCAGGGCGAACGCCGGCGGCTCGGCGTCGGCGGCGACGGCCCGGATGTCCAGGGCCCAGCGGGCGGCGAGCAGCGCCAGCAGGGCG
>NZ_BAAHCA010001675.1:0-582 GCF_054776295.1 Streptomyces sparsus | reverse complement strand
AACTGGCCGAGGCGGCCGAGCTGGCGCTGCGCGCGACCGAGGCCTGCGAGCGCGGCGCCCGACCGTTGTACTCCGCGCACGCCGACCAGCCGGTCCCCGAGGAGCCGCACCTGAAGCTGTGGCACGCCGCCACCCTGCTGCGCGAGCACCGGGGGGACAGCCACGTCGCGGTGCTGCTCGGCGCGGGCCTGACCGGACTGGAGGCGCAGGTGAGCCACACCGCGACCGGCAAGGGCATGAGCCGGCGCTGGGTCCTCGGCTCGCGCGGGTTCACCGCGGAGGACTGGGACCTGGCGGTGGAGCGGCTGCGCGAGCGCGAGCTGCTCGACGCCGAGGGTGAGCTGACCGAGGACGGCGTCGCGCTGCGCAGGGAGATCGAGCACGAGACCGACCGCCTCGACCGGGCGCCGTACCTGCACCTGGGCGCCGCCGGCGTGGAGCGGCTGACCGAGCTGGGCGGACTGCTGACGGTCGCCGCCATGGAGGCGGGCGCGTTCCCGCCCGGCCTGCTCGGCAAGGACTGACCGCGGTCCGACACGCCGACCGGCTCACGACGGGCGGCGCCCCTCCGGGACCACGGCC
>NZ_BAAHCA010001674.1:0-583 GCF_054776295.1 Streptomyces sparsus | reverse complement strand
CCGCGCTGCGCTCGGGCAGCAGGGCGTCGGCGCGGATGTCCCGGCACAGGAACTGGCCGCTCGGCTCGTGCCACAGCCGCCGCACCAGGGCGTCGGTGAGGCGCCGCGCGCTGTCGCGGTGGGCGCGGTCGTCCTCGCCCAGGGTGTGCGCGATGAGCGCCAGCGCGTGGGCGGAGGCGGCCAGCAGCGCGTTGACCCCCGGGTCCTCCACGGCGAAGGCGTGGGCGGTGCCGCGGTCGGTGTAGCCGTGGTCGCGGTAGTCGCCGGCGAGCCGCACGTACCGGCCGTAGTCCAGGTCGGTGGGGCGGTCGTCGGCGGCGCCGTGGGCCAGGTCCGCGCGCCGGAAGGAGCCGGCGGGCGCGGGTTCGACGCGGGACAGCGGCCGGTCCCAGCAGGGACTGTTGTCCATACCGGTCTCCCACGGGTGCACCACGGACACCAGGCCGCCACCGCCCAGGTCGCGCCGCTCGGTGAGGTAGCGGTGCCAGGCCAGCAGGCGGGGGTGGAGCCGGCGCAGGAAGCCGCGCCGCCGGGAGGTGGCGGGGTCGGCGAGGTGGACGAGCCAGGCCGCGAGGGCGTGCAC
>NZ_BAAHCA010001673.1:0-583 GCF_054776295.1 Streptomyces sparsus | reverse complement strand
AGCCGGGCGCGGGCCGTGTGACGGGCGCGGGCGGCAGTCGGGGGCGGGGCCCGCAGAAGCGGGCCCGGAACGTGCCCGGAGTGCGCCCGGTTCGACCGCCGACCCGACCCGACCCGACCCGACCCGACCCGACCCGACCCGACCCGACCCGACCCGGGCAGGCGGGTGAGCGGGCGGCCGGGGGCCGCGATTCGGCCATCGGGAGGGCGAGATTTCGCCGGAAATACATCTGCCGCCCACCAGCCGGGGTTGGGGTGTTGGGGTTCCCGGCTGGTGGGCGGCAGCGAGCGCACGTTCTACCCCGATTCGGACGCCCACGGCGACACCCCAGTGACACCGGCACTAAAGTGCCGCCCATGGGGCACGACAATCCCGGCGCCGACGGCGACGGTCACACCGACGAGCTGGCCGGTCACCTGGCATCGCTGGGCGTGGACGCCGACGCCGTCGAGACCTACGTCCAGTTGCTCTCCGGCGAGCCCCGCGTCCGGCTGGACGACGCCCGGCGGGCCCAGGCGCTGCAGGCGCTGACCGCGCTCGGGCTGACGGTGGAGGGCCCCGGCGGTGTGCCGACCCCGGTGCC
>NZ_BAAHCA010001672.1:0-584 GCF_054776295.1 Streptomyces sparsus | reverse complement strand
GGCCTGACGCGGGTGGCGGACGGGGAGGCGGACGGGGAGGCGGGCGTCCCGGCGCCGGAGCCGGCGGGGCTCGACGCGGCAGGCTGCCGGGGTGCGCCGCCGGAACGGTTCCCCACGGTGACCACCACGGCTGCGGCGATCGCCGCGACGCCGACGAGAACGGCGATCACGACCAGCGCTAGCCTGTTGCGGCGCCTGCGAGCCATTCCGCCACGGTATTACCCGTGCCAGGGGGGCGCATTACCGGTCAGAGTGAGCCTCGTTACCCCCGTACGGGTGACGGTCTCGTGCCCCGGACGCCGTGGACGGTGTCCTCGTCCACAGGGTCGGCTTCCATGGAGTCGGCGCGTCAGCCGTCGGCCGGGCGTCCTTCCGCCGGGTGAAAATTCGCTCAGCCGTCGCGTTCCTGCCGTCCGCCTTCGCTAGGCTGGGCGTGTTTCTGTCCCCGTAGCCACTTCTTCACCCGCGTTCGTCCCACGACGCATGGCAGGTCGCGCACCCGCCGCCCGGCGGCGACCGCCGCACCGTCCGCCATGTCGTACCCGTCGGTCCCGGCCGTCCCACCGTGCCGCCCGGCCCGTGCC
>NZ_BAAHCA010001671.1:0-584 GCF_054776295.1 Streptomyces sparsus | reverse complement strand
CCGAGGTACATGACGCCGACGCGGTCGGAGATGTGCCGCACGATGGACAGGTCGTGCGCGATGAACAGGTACGACAGGGTGAACTCCTGCTGGAGCTTGTCCATCAGGTTGATCACCTGCGCCTGCACCGACACGTCCAACGCCGACACCGGCTCGTCACAGATGATGACCTCCGGGTTCAACGCCAGCCCCCGCGCGATCCCGATACGCTGCCGCTGACCACCGGAGAACTGGTGCGGATACCGGTTGATGTACTCCGGATTCAGCCCCACCACGTCCAGCAGATCCTGCACCTTCCGCCGACGATCACCCTTCGGCGCCACCTCCGGATGAATCTCGTACGGCTCCCCGATGATGTCACCCACCGTCATCCGCGGATTCAACGACGTGTACGGATCCTGGAACACCATCTGAATGTTCCGCCGCACCGCCTTCAACGCCCGACCCGACAGACGGGTGATGTCCTCACCCTTGTACAGAATCGAACCCGACGTCGGCCGCTCCAGCAACATCAACAACTTCGCAACCGTCGACTTACCACAACCCGACTCCCCCACAATGCCGAGCGTCTCACCGGCGTGGAG
>NZ_BAAHCA010001670.1:0-585 GCF_054776295.1 Streptomyces sparsus | reverse complement strand
GCGTTGGGCGGTGCTGTGCTCCGCGTCCTCGGCGGGCGCTCGCAGCCGGGCCCGGCCGCGAACGCAGGATCGAAGCCGCCCGCGCCGTGTGGCGGGAGGGGTTCATCGCGGAGGCCCTGGTGCGGGCCGCGGCGCGCCCCACCCTGGACACCTCCGGGCGGCGGCACCGCTCCACCCTCACCGGCGACGACCTGGCCCGCTGGTCGGCCGGCTACGAGGACCCGGTCACCCACGACTGGCAGGGCTGGACGGTCTGCAAGGCCGGACCGTGGTCGCAGGGCCCCGGCATGCTCCAGCAACTCGCCCTGCTCGACGGAGATCCCGGCCTCGGCACACCCGAGGGCACCCACACCCTGATCGAGGGCACCAAGCTCGCCATGGCCGACCGGGAGGCCTGGTACGGCGACGCGGACGGTCCTGCGGCGGTACCCGTCGACACCCTGCTCTCCGCCGCCTACAACAACGACCGGCGCGCCCTCATCGGCGAGAGCGCCTCGTTGCGGCTGCGCCCGGGCAGTCCCGACGGCCGGACGCCCCGCCTGAGCCGGCACGCGGAGACGCCGCTCCCCGACGGTCCCGGCCGGC
>NZ_BAAHCA010001669.1:0-587 GCF_054776295.1 Streptomyces sparsus | reverse complement strand
CTCGGGCTGCCGGCTCTCGGCCAGCCACACGGCCGCGGCGGTCAGCACGAGCACACCGACCGGCACGTTGATGAGCAGCACCCAGCGCCAGGACAGGGCGTCGGTGAGCAGCCCGCCGACCAGGCCGCCCGCAGCGCCGCCGCCCGCGCCGACGGCGCTCCAGGCGCCGATCGCCCTGGTGCGGGCGGCGCCGAAGGGAAAGACCGAGGTGAGGATGGTCAGGGTCGAGGGGGCCAGCACGGCCGCGCCCGCCCCCTGCACCGCACGGGCGGCCAGCAGCTGCCAGGGCTCCTGTGCGAGTCCGCCGGCCAGGCTCGCGGCGGTGAAGAGGCCCAGACCGAACAGGAACACCCGTTTGCGTCCGAACAGGTCGGCGGCCCGGCCGCCGAGCAGCATGAAGCCGGCGAAGGTGAGGGTGTAGGCGTTGACGATCCACTGACCGCCCAGTTCGCTCAGGCCCAGGTCGGCCCGGACGGAGGGCAGCGCCACGTTGACCACCGACACGTCGAGCACGACCAGGAACTGGCCGGCGAAGGCGGCCAGCACGGCGACCCGGCGGCCGAGCGCCTCGTCGCGGGCGGGCCCCT
>NZ_BAAHCA010001668.1:0-588 GCF_054776295.1 Streptomyces sparsus | reverse complement strand
GGTACCGGCGACTCCGCACCGGCCGCGCCGCCGACCCGCACCGACCGACCCGCCTCGGTGGTGGCGGCCGGCCCGGCGGTCAGCCGGTGCGCAGGTGGGCGGTGTCGGTGAGCAGGCGCACCGAGGCGTTGCCGTCGGCGTAGTAGGCCACCGCGGACAGCGAGGCGGCGGCGAGCTCCATCCGGAACAGCGACTCGGGCGGTGCGCCCAGCGCCAGCCGGACCAGGGTCTTCACCGGCGTCACGTGGGTGACCAGCAGTACCGTGCGGCCGGAGTGGCGGGTGAGGATCTTGTCCCGCGCCACCGCCACCCGTCGGGCCACTGCGGCGAAGGACTCACCGCCGCCGGTCGGCACGGCCTTCGCGGAGGCGAGCCAGGCCGCGAGGTCCCGCGGGTACTTCTGCTGGACCTCGGCGAAGGTCAGCCCCTCCCAGGCTCCGAAGTCCGTCTCCCGCAGCCCGTGCTCGGTCCGGACCTCCAGGCCGAGGCGCCCGGCGACCTCGGCCGCCGTCTCCTGGCAGCGCCGCAGCGGTGAACTCACGACGGCCTGCACCGTGCCGCGGGCGGCGAGGGACTCGGCGACCGCCG
>NZ_BAAHCA010001667.1:0-589 GCF_054776295.1 Streptomyces sparsus | reverse complement strand
CGTCGCGCTCACCGCCGTCGCCACCTGGACGGTGCTCGGCGGCACCTCGCTGGCCCGGGAGGCGCGCCTCATCGCCGCAGCCCTGGAGGCCGGCGACCTGGAGGGCGCGCGCCGCCGGCTGCCGCACCTGTGCGGACGCGACCCGCAGACACTGGACGCCGACGGCCTCACCCGGGCCGTCGTGGAGTCCGTCGCCGAGAACACCTCCGACGCGGTCGTCGGCGCCCTGGTGTGGGCCGCGCTGGGCGGAGTTCCGGGCATGGCCGCCTTCCGGGCCGTCAACACGCTGGACGCGATGGTCGGTCACAAGTCGGCCCGCCACCGCCGGTTCGGGTGGTCGGCGGCCCGATTGGACGACGTACTGGGCTGGCCGGGGGCGCGGTTGACGGCGCTGCTGGCGGTACTCGCCGGGCCCGACCCGCAGGCCGCCGTCCGGGTGTGGCGGCAGGACGCGCACCGGCATCCGAGCCCCAACGCCGGACCGGTCGAAGCGGCGTTCGCCGGAGCACTCGGCGTCCGGCTCGGAGGCACCCTCGCCTACGGCGGCCGGGTCGAGCACCGGCCGGTGCTGCACGCCGAGGGGCGGACG
>NZ_BAAHCA010001666.1:0-591 GCF_054776295.1 Streptomyces sparsus | reverse complement strand
CCCCCCGCCGGCGGACGGGCCCGCCGCCCCCACCACCGCACCCGTCCCACCTCAGGGAATGTCCCCGCGCCACCGGTGTTGACCACGGCATGGACGCACATCTCCGCACACCCCTGTCCGTCCTCGACCGCTCCCTCGTCCGGGCGGGCGAGCAGCCGGGCAGCGCGCTGCGGGACACCGTGCGCTTCGCCCGCGACGTCGAGGGGCTCGGGTACCACCGGTTCTGGGTGGCCGAGCACCACGGGGTGCCCGGTATCGCCGGCTCCGCGCCCACCGTGCTGGCGGCTGCCGTCGCCGCCGCCACCTCCCGCATCCGGGTCGGCACCGGCGGGGTGATGCTGCCCAACCACGTGCCGCTGGTCGTCGCCGAGCAGTTCGGGGTGCTCCAGGCGCTCCACCCCGGGCGGATCGACGTGGGCCTGGGCAGGTCGGTGGGCTTCACCGACGGGGTGCGCCGCGCGCTCGGCGCCGACCGGGACGCCGCGGACGGCTTCGACGAGCGGATCGGCGAACTGCTCGCCTACCTGGACGGGCGGACCGCACTGCCGGCGCTGCCCGCGCTCCCTCCCCTTCCCGACCCGCCCGGCCCAT
>NZ_BAAHCA010001665.1:0-591 GCF_054776295.1 Streptomyces sparsus | reverse complement strand
TCCGGCGCCCGCGACCTGCCGGTCCGCATCGCCACCCACGACCTGCTCACCGGACAGGTCCGCATCGGGCGCGCCCTGGACGACCCCCGCAACCCCTACCGGCACCGCGGTTGCCGTCTCGCGCTCGACCCCTCGCTGCTCACCACGTCACTGCTGGCCGTCGGCCCGCCCGGCAGCGGCAAGACCGCCCGCATCGTGCGGCCCGCCGTGGAGTCGCTGTGCCTCCAGGCACTCGCCCGGCAGGCCGTCGTCGTCGCGGTCGGCGCGGCCGGCGCCGGACTCGGCCCCGACAACGCCTTCGACGTGGTGATCCGGCTCGGCGACGAACGGTCCGCACACGACCTGGACCTCTACGGCGGCACCACCGACCCGGACGAGGCCGCCGCGATGCTCTCCGAGGCGCTGCTCGGAGGCCAGGTCGAGGACCTGCGGCCCGCCACCAGCGCCCTGGCCCAGGTGATCGGCCCCTACCGGGCCGCCCACCGCCGGTTCCCGTCCGTCGCCGAACTCCGCGAACTGCTCGACGGCAACCCGGTGGCGCTGGCCGCGCTGCGCGAAGCGCTGGACGCAGCCGGGCAGTTCGGCCAGCAG
>NZ_BAAHCA010001664.1:0-593 GCF_054776295.1 Streptomyces sparsus | reverse complement strand
CCCCGCCCCTCCGGCCCCCGTGGCTCCCGACCCCGAGCCCGAGCCCGACCCCGACCCCGAACCCGCCCCTCCGGCGTCCGCGCCCGCCGATGAGCCCGAAGAGGTCGAGCAGCCCGAGCAGCTCGCCGCCCCCGCCAGGGTGATCGTGACCTCCTCGGCCCCCGACCCCGTAACGCCGTCCCCCTCTTCCCCGCCGTCCCCGTCGGCCCCGCCAAGGGCACGGGGTGCCGTCCGAGGGGCCGAGGCATTCGCCCCCGCGCCGTTCCTCCCCGGGTACAGCAGTACGGCGGAGGAGCGCGCCGCGTTCCGCACGCTCGCGGAGTCCGAGTGGGAGCGTCACGGAGCCGCCGTGGCCCGGATGCTCACGCGCATGCCCGCACTGCGCGGGCGCGAGCAGGAGGAGGCGCGGGCCGACCTGATCGCCCTGATGCTGTATCTCCGAAGTACGGAAGGGCAGTTGAGTCACGCCGCGCTCCACCCCACCTTCGGCACGGGCGACGGACGGCTGCTGCCCTACGCCGCGTGCGTGGCCTCCGGGCTGCGCCGCCTGCCCGCCTTCCGGGGGGCCGCCGTGCGGGGCGCCGGCCCGGAGG
>NZ_BAAHCA010001663.1:0-594 GCF_054776295.1 Streptomyces sparsus | reverse complement strand
CCCGGCCCGCGCCCGCCGAACGGCGGCCGCACGCCCGCCGGTGGGGTTTGTGGTGCGGGAGGACGGACACGAGGCGGGTGTGGTCCCGCCGGCCGTCCGGGTCGGTGCGGCCGCGGCGGTTGCCGCTCCGGCGGCTGATTTTCCGTTCGTGCCGGCAAAGTACCGGGAATTCCCGGGCTTATCGATTGGGGCTTGTGCAGGCAGGAGGTAACGGTATGGTCTACTCCGCATCCCCATGACGGCCCGCGCCGCCGCCCTGCTGGACCGCCGTCCCTGCCGAGCAATGAGTAGTGGAGGCACTGCGAAAGCGATTGGGAATTCACGGCCACTTTCCGGCTTCGAAAGTGCACAGACCGACCAGAAGACGTACAAGGCGAGGCAGACATGACCACCACGTCGGCCCACAACGGCATACCCGGCGGGGATACCGGCGGCAGTGGTGACTGGGGTTGGTTCGCACCCGGCTCCCCGGAACCGTCCGGCGCCCCGGGCCCGTCCGACCGTCCGGGCTCCGGCGGCCCACCCGGCCAGCGGCCGCATCCCGCCGCACCGCCCCCCGCCTCAGCCCCACCGTCGTCCGGGCCCGTCGCCCCG
>NZ_BAAHCA010001662.1:0-596 GCF_054776295.1 Streptomyces sparsus | reverse complement strand
TCGGCGTCCGGGCGGGCCAGCCGCAGGTTCTCCCGCAGCGTGCTGTCGAAGAGGTGCGCGTCCTGTGCGCACAGCCCGACCGAGCGCCGGACGGTGTCCGCGGGCAGCAGCGCCGTGTCGGTACCGCCGAGCGTGCAGCTGCCCGACTCGGCGTCGAGGAACCGCAGCAGCACCTGGGCCAGTGTCGTCTTGCCGGACCCGGACGGGCCGACCACGGCGATCCGCCGGCCCGGTACCAGGTCCAGGTCGACGCCGCTGAGCGCCGGGCGGTCCTGCCCGGGGTGGCGGGCCGTCACCCCGCGCAGCCGGACCGGGAACGGGCTGCTCGGTTCGGGCGCCGGCTCGGCCGGTTCCCGGACCGGGTCGGGCGCGTCCAGCACCTCGTGCACCCGCTGGGCGCTGCGCCGCACCCGCTGGCGGTGCTGCACCGCCTGCGGCAGTCCCAGCACCGCTTCGAACGCGGCCAACGGCACCAGCACCACCGTCGCGAGCCACACCCCGTCCAGTCGGCCCTCGTACACGGCCTGCGCTCCGACCAGGGCCGCGGCGGTCGGCCGGCGCCTGTCGTGGGCGGAGGTGGTGGCGGTCGGCCAGAA
>NZ_BAAHCA010001661.1:0-596 GCF_054776295.1 Streptomyces sparsus | reverse complement strand
GACCCGCCGGATCCGCGTCACCGCCCGTCGCCGCCCCCTCAGGGACGGGGGCGCCTGGGGACGCGACGGCGTGCGGGGCCACGCGCGTGGCGTCAAGGCCGCCCACCGGCAGGGGTGTTGTCCGCAGCACGGTCGGGTCCGCGGGGGTGGCGCGGTCCGGCTCGTCGGAGGGGCGCTCGAACCAGTGGTCGCCCAACTCCGTGGCGCGGTAGTCGTCGTCGCTCACCACAGGCACCCCTTGGTGGCGATCCGCTGCGAGGAGCCGCCGTCGCCGGCCCCCGGAGCGGTGGACGCGCGCACCTCCCAGTAGCAGCCGCCCCGCGCGAAGGTGTGCGGCACCTGGAGGGTGTAGGAGGTCTCACCGCTCAGCTCGAACGACTGGGC
Source organism: Streptomyces sparsus (assembly GCF_054776295.1). Lineage (NCBI taxonomy): Bacteria > Bacillati > Actinomycetota > Actinomycetes > Kitasatosporales > Streptomycetaceae > Streptomyces > Streptomyces sparsus. Next base: position 212 of record NZ_BAAHCA010001661.1, on the reverse strand, counting down.
GGCACCGTCCTGCCGGTTGTCCTGTCCGCTGCTGTCGAGGTACCAGGTCACGGTGAGTACCACCGGGCCGGTGCCGCTGGTGCGGACCGTCACCGACGCGGTGGCCGACCGCGCGCCGGTCTGCGTCAGGGACCCGACGGTGACCGCTTCGACCGCCGTCCTCGGCGGTGCCTCGGGCGCCGGGGAGGACGGGGGCGGCTCCGAGCCGCCCG
>NZ_BAAHCA010001660.1:0-596 GCF_054776295.1 Streptomyces sparsus | reverse complement strand
CGCGGGGGCGGTCACACGTGCGGGTCGGGCGCCGGGCGCGGGGACGGTGCGGGGATCAGTCGCGGGCGCAGACGAACACCGCGGTGCCGGGCACCAGCGCGCCCCGCAGCGGCGACCAGCCGCCCCACTCCTGCGTGTTCCACGCCGGCCACTCCGGTTCCACCAGGTCCAGCAGCCGGAAACCGCCGGCGACCACGTCCCGCACCCGGTCGCCGAGCGTGCGGTGGTGCTCCACGTACACGGCCCGGCCCTCTCCGTCCTGCTCGACGTAGGGGGTGCGGTCGAAGTAGGAGGCGGTGAACGTCAGTCCCTCCGGGCCCGGCTCGTCCGGCAGGGCCCAGCGGATCGGGTGGGTCACCGAGAAGACCCAGCGGCTGCCGGGCCGCAGCACCCGGTGCACCTCCCGGAAGACGGCCACCGGGTCGGCGACGAACGGCACCGCGCCGTAGGCCGAGCACGCCAGGTCGAAGCTGCCGTCCGCGAAGGGCAGCGTGCCCGCGTCGGCCTGCACCAGGCCGAGACCGTCCGCGCCGATGCGCAGCGCGTGCTGGAGCTGCCGGTGCGACAGGTCCAGCGCCACCGGTCGGGCGCCGCGG
>NZ_BAAHCA010001659.1:0-599 GCF_054776295.1 Streptomyces sparsus | reverse complement strand
GGGCTCGCGTCACGGCGTTCCGAGCTCCGGCCATGACGGCCCGCGCTGGCGTCACGGCGTTCCGGGCTCGCGTCTCGGCGGCTCGGGCGACGCGCACCGCGGCGGTCCGTCCTGCGGCCAATGCGCGCACTGCGTACGGCGACTGCGGCGACACCCGCACCATCTCCCGTTCGGTCGGAGTTCCTACGGCTACTGCCTGGACTCTCCCGGGGTGGTGATCCTTAACTCCTTCGCCGTCCTGATTCCGTCCTTTACAGGAGTAGGCGGTTAGTGCGACAAGAAGGTGGTCCGCCCGCCGGGGCGGGTGGGCAGCTCGGCCCTGACCAGGAAGCCGCCGTCCGGGGCCGGTTCGGCCGTGAACGTGCCGCCGAGCTGCTGGGCGCGTTCGCGGAGGCCGACCAGGCCGTGCCCACCGCCGGGCAGTGCGGGCAGCTCCGCGTTCCTGGCGGGCGGGCCGGTGTGCACCTCCACGCACAGCAGTCCCTCACGTTCCGTCAGGCACACGCGCACCCGGCCGCCCGGCGTGTGCTTGCGCGCGTTGGTCAGGCCCTCCTGCACCGTGCGGAAGGCGGCGCGTTCCACGGCCTCGGGGAAGCGCC
>NZ_BAAHCA010001658.1:0-599 GCF_054776295.1 Streptomyces sparsus | reverse complement strand
CGCGGTGACGGGCGGGGTGCTCAGCACGGCGGTGCTCGTGGCGCTGCTGGGTGCCGCGCCCGCGCGGGCCGAGAGCGGCAGCTCGGTGCCCGCGTCACGGTTCGTCGGTACTCCGTTCACCGTCGACACCACCGTCCGCACCGCGCAGGTGAAGGCAACCCGGGCCGCACGGGCGCACGCACGGGCCAGGCAGGCCGCAGAACGGCAGCAGCGCACGGTGTCGCGGCTGAACCGCTCGCTGCACGCCACCCGGGCGGAGTACCAGGGACTGCGGCGGGTGATCGGCGCGGCAGCCGCGGAGCAGTACCGCACGGGCATGGGCACGTTGCTGCCCGGCGCGCGGCTGGTGCTCGCCGACTCGCCGGAGGAGTTCCTGGCCCGCTCCGCCATCCTGGAACGCGGCAACCGGGCTGCGGAGCAGTTCCGGAAGACCGTGCGCCGTGCCGAGACGGAGATCGCCCGGAAGCGCGGGGCCGCGGACCGGGCCCTCACCCGGCTGCGGCGGGAGCAGGCCCGCAAGCGCGCGCTCGCCGTACACCTCGCCGCCCAGCTGAGCCGGGCCCGGCTGGAACGGGCCCAGCGGCTGAGCGGCAGGGCCC
>NZ_BAAHCA010001657.1:0-599 GCF_054776295.1 Streptomyces sparsus | reverse complement strand
CGCCGGGCAGCTCACCGGCCAGCGGCTCGTCCAGTCGGGGCGGGGCCTGCCCGGCCTGCGGCCCGCCGGTGGCCGCACAGGAGACCGCGAGCAGCGCGACCACGGAGGCGCCGCAGGCCCGTCTCAGGTACCGCCGACCGCGAACCCTCCGCACAGATTGTCTGATTTGTGTGATTAGCGACATAGTGCCGGATGCTGTCATCCGGACCACCGCCCTCGGCGTCGGCGTTCCGGGCGGAGAGGGAAAATGGCTCGTGTGGCCGCACCCGAATCACCCGAGACGCCCGACACACCCGACACGTCAGCGGAGGCCGTCGCCGCCTTCGAGGCGCTGCTGACCGACGAGGGCCGGCACCTGCTGGAGCGGTTGCGCGACTACGATCCGGCCCACGAGCTGGCCGTCGCCACCCGGCTCCGCCGGGACCACCCGCCGGAGCTGGTGTCGGCGGCACTGGGCCAGGCCCGGTTGCGGCAGCGCGCGGTGGCCAAGTTCGGCGCCGACGACGCCCACCGCATGTACTTCACCGCCGACGGTGTCGAGCAGGCGACCCGCGCCACGGTGGCCGAGTACCGGGCCCGGCGCATCGCCGCGCTCGGCG
>NZ_BAAHCA010001656.1:0-601 GCF_054776295.1 Streptomyces sparsus | reverse complement strand
GCCGCCGGCGAACTGCTGCACGCCCGGCACCCGCGCGCGGCGGAGCTGCTGGGCCTGGCCTGCCGGACGGTGGTCCCGCTGCCGCCCGCTCCGCGCTTCCGCAACGCCAGCGCGTCCTACAGCGAGGCCTTCGGCAGCGCGCTGATCTCCCTGCCGGGGGACGCCCGCGAACTCGCGGTGACCGCGGTGCACGAGGCGCGGCACTCCGTGCTCAACGCGTTGCTGCACCAGCTGCCGCTGTGCGGCGACACCCGCCCGGACGGCTCCCCGCTGCTGCTGCACGCGCCCTGGCGCGGCGACCCCCGGCCGCCGTCCGGACTGCTGCACGGGGTGTACGCGTTCGCCGGGGTAGCCGCCTTCTGGCGCGTCGAACGCCACTCGCTGACCGGGCCGGAGGCGGTCCTGGCGCACTTCGAGTACGCGCTCTGGCGGCAGGCCGTCGGTGAGGTCGCGGAAACGTTGCGCCACCACGAGGTGCTGACGGCCTGGGGACGACGGTTCGTCGACCGGGTCGCGGACGAGGCGGCGGGCTGGGCGGACGACCACGTGCCCGAGGCGTCCCGGGCGCCGGCACTCGCCGAGCTGGCCGACCGGCGGGCCA
>NZ_BAAHCA010001655.1:0-602 GCF_054776295.1 Streptomyces sparsus | reverse complement strand
CGGCGAGCACCCGGCGGTCCTCGGCCGGCAGCGCCCGCCCGGCGAGCACCAGCATCATGTGGTCGCCGACCGGCATGTCCACCTCGCCGTCCTCCGGGCGCTGCATCGTGCGGCCGTCCGCCGGGACCCCCACACCGGCCGCGCAGCTCCACGGGCCGTGTTCCCTGGGGCGTTCCAGCAGGGCGACGGCGTCCATCGCGAAGGTCTCGCGCACCCGTTCCAGCAGCGACTCCAGCGAGTCGTCGCCGCGCAGCACGCTGCCGGCGAGCACGGCGAGGATCTCCGACTCGGCGCGCAGCCGAGCCGCCTGCCGCGTGCGGCGGACGGCGAGGTCCACGACCGAGGCCACCGACACCGAGACGAAGAAGAAGATGACGAGGGAGACGACGTTGCGCGGATCGGTGACGGTCCAGGTGTTGACCGGGTCGGCGAACCAGTAGTTGAGCAGCGCTGAGCAGAGCACCGCCGAGGCGAGCGCCGGCAGCACGCCGCCCACCAGGCCGGCGGCGACCGCCAGCGCCAGGAACACCAGCACGGTGTTGGCGAAGCCGAGGCGCGGTTGCAGCGCGAGCAGCAGCGGCGCGGCGAGGGCGGGCAGGACG
>NZ_BAAHCA010001654.1:0-602 GCF_054776295.1 Streptomyces sparsus | reverse complement strand
GGCGGCGGCGAGCGCGGTGCTGCTCGCCGCGCTGCCGGCGTCGGCGGTGCAGGCCGACGGAGGCGGCGACCGGTGGATGCGGACGTCGGCGTCGTTCGGGACGCCGGGGGAGTACCTCGTTCCGGACGCGGTGACGTACGACGAGGCGGTGGTGCCGGCCGGAGCGCGGATCGCGGTGGCGCAGCACGTGAAGAACGGCCGGACCGCGGTGGAGCTGTCCCTGCGCGGCATCGCACCGAACCGCTCCTACGGGGCCCATGTGCACACCGGGGAGTGCGGGGTGACGCCGGAGGCGGCGGGGCCGCACTACCAGCACCGCGTCGACCCGGTCCGGCCGTCCGCGGACCCGGACTACGTCAATCCCCGCAACGAGGTGTGGCTGGGCTTCCGCACGGGGCCGGACGGCAGCGGCGGCGCCGTCGCGGAGCAGCGGTGGACGTTCCGGGCCGGTGAGGCCCGCTCGGTGGTCGTCCACGAGCACCAGCCGCGGACCGAGGAGGGGGGGACGGGTCAGGTGGGCCGGCCGCTGGCCTGCTTCACCGTGCCGTTCGTCCCGGTGTCCGCGGGGAAGTAGGCGCTGGCCGAGGGGCGGGTACCCGCCC
>NZ_BAAHCA010001653.1:0-604 GCF_054776295.1 Streptomyces sparsus | reverse complement strand
GCAGTGCCGCGTGGCCGACGGCCCCGCCGGCGGTGCCCAGGACGACGCCCGCGGCACCGGCCGCTCCGGCGGTGCCCAGCAGCCGGCGCCGGGAGAGTGAGGTTCTGCTGTCGTCGTGCATGTCGGTGCTGTCAGCCGATCGTGATCTTCTCGGTCTCGGTCGCCTGGTCGACGTCCGAGGTGCGGATGGTGACGGCGGCCTCCCACTCGCCCGCGAGGGGGAGCTGGAAACTCGCCTGGATCCAGTGCTGCTTGTCGCCCATCACCGACTCGGGGGTGACGGGCAGCGGACCGAGGTCCTTGTCCGGCAGGGTGAACGCGACGCGGATCTCCTCGGCGTCCACGTCGGTCCGCACGTGCAGGGTGTTCTCGCCCGACCGGGCCGGGTCGATGTCGAGCTGGACGGTGCCCCTGCCGTTCTCGCCGCCGGTGTCGAACGGTATCCGCACCGAGACGGGCTCGGCCGGCGTGACGATCGGCTCGGCGTGCTCGGCGCCTGCGGCGCTCTGCTCCGCGCGGGCCGGCTCGGTGCCGGTCAGCTGCGTCGTGACCGCCAGCAGCACGGCCGCGATCGCGGCCTCGGCCAGCACCGACCTGCGCAGCC
>NZ_BAAHCA010001652.1:0-605 GCF_054776295.1 Streptomyces sparsus | reverse complement strand
ACCGGCGCCGCGCTCTACGCCGTGAGCTGCCTGAGGCCGCTGGTCCACGCGACCCTCAACCCGTCGCCGCACTTCCTCCAGGCGGCCGTCGGCGGCGGCATCCGCGCCATGATCCCGCTCCAGTCGGCGCTGGCGGCCCGCGCCGGAGCCCCCCGCACCGCGCTGGCACTGCTCACCCTGCTCCCGCTCGCCCGGCGCCTCTCCAGAAAGGTCAGCCCCACATGACCGGCCGTCCCCCCACCGGCGGCCACGCCGCCGACGGCGGTCCGCCCACCGCCGCCCCCGCCCCACCCGGTGGCCTGCGCTTCGCCTACGGCACCAACGGCCTCACCGATCTCCGGCTCGACGACGCGCTCGCCCTGCTCGCCGACCTCGGCTACGAAGGTGTCAGCCTCACCCTCGACCACATGCACCTCGACCCGACCGCCGCCGACCTGCCCGCCCGCACCGCGCACGTCGCGGGCCGGCTCGACCACCACCGACTCGACGTCACCGTCGAGACCGGCGCCCGGTACGTGCTCGACCCCCGGCGCAAGCACCACCCCACCCTGCTTGACCCCGACCCGGACGCCCGCGCCGCCCGCACCGCGCTGCTGGACACCGCC
>NZ_BAAHCA010001651.1:0-606 GCF_054776295.1 Streptomyces sparsus | reverse complement strand
CGGCTGCTGGACCAGCCGCCGCTCGCCGACCCGCTGCTGGGCGGTTTCACCCCGCTCGGCGTCTGGGACCTGCGCAACCGCATCGCCGGCCGCCCCGCCTGCGTGGTGCACGGCCGCGCACCGGCCGGCAGCCTCGACGACTACGGCATCGTCGTCCGGTGCGACGGCTTCCGGGCGGGGGAACGTGCCGACGTGCACGTCCACACCGCCGGTACCACCGCGGGGCGGCAGCACCCGGTGCCGGTGCGGATCGTGTTCGGCGACCCGGCGGAGCACTGGCTCCGGGCGGTCCGCCAGGCGGTGCCCGGCGCCCAGCAGCACCTGGGGGACGAGTCGCTGCGCCGTCCGCTGACCGATCCTGCGCTGCTGGGCGAGGAGCGGGCCACCTCCGCGACCACCCTGTTCACCGCGCTGCGGCTGCTCGACTTCCTGGACGTCAGCCCGCGCCTGGACCTGTTCGGCTTCGCGGCGCTGCGACCCGCCGAGCGCGACTGGGTGACCTCCCGCGCGACGCACAGCACCGAGACGAGGACCGCGCTGCGATGACCGCCTCCCGCACCCCCGCCCAGCCCGCCCAGCCCGCTTCCGTACGGACCGCCGGTCCCT
>NZ_BAAHCA010001650.1:0-607 GCF_054776295.1 Streptomyces sparsus | reverse complement strand
CGAGGGGCTGTTCGCCGAGCGGGTGGCGCTGCTGACGGCGGTCCGCCGGCGTGACGCGGACGCCGGCCGTGAGCTGCTCGCGGGGACGTGGTCCAGCGAGCGGGCCGAGGACCGCCTGATGTTCCTGGACTCCCTGCGGGAGTGCCTGGGCCCGGCGGACGAGCCGTTCCTGGAGCAGGCGCTCACCGACCGCAGCCGTACCGTCCGGGCGACGGCCGCGGAGCTGCTCTCCGCGCTGCCGCGGTCCGCGCTGGCTGCCCGGATGGCGCTGCGGGCCCGCGCCTGCGTCGGTCTCGACCGCACGGGTGTGACGGACCGACCGGGGCTGGTGGTCGAGGCGCCGCACGAGTGCGATGCGGGCATGCAGCGCGACGGGGTGGTGCCGAAGCCCCCGGCGGGGCGCGGTGAGCGGTCGTGGTGGTTGAGCCAGGTGGTGGAGGCGGCGCCGCTGGCCGAGTGGTCCCGGCATCTGGGCGGCCGGAGCCCGGTGGAGATCGTGGCGCTGCCGGTGGCCGACGACTGGCAGGCCGACCTGCACACCGCGTGGGCGCGGGCCGCGATCCGTCAGCAGGACGCCGGCTGGGCCCGGGCGCTGATCGGCAAACCG
>NZ_BAAHCA010001649.1:0-610 GCF_054776295.1 Streptomyces sparsus | reverse complement strand
CACGGCGGGTCCGCCGGGGCCGGTCGGTCCGAAGCAGCCGACCCCGTGCAGGCCGACCTGCTGCGGCGGGTGCTCTCCGCGCTGCTGCGGGAGAACGCCTACGGCCTGCGCGGCCGCGCCGTACCGGTACACCGCCCCGACGGCGACTGGCTGCGGCTTCCGCTGCCGGACGGCCCGGTGCTGCTGCCGGTCGGCGCGGACGGCTTCCAGTGCGAGATCGCCGCACGGCAGCCGCTGCTCCACACGCCGCACGGCGACCTGCACCGGCTGGACGAGGCGCTGGCGCTGCTGCGCACCGCGGTACCCGCCGAGGACCTGCCGGGGTTCGACGCCTTCGCCGCCGAGTGCTCGGAGGCGCTGGCCGCGGCCCGCCTGTACGGCCGGGAACGCCGGCGCATCCACCGCTCACTGGCCGCCGCGCCCCGCCACGGCCTCGCGGGATCACTCACCTACGACACGCTGGCCGCCGCCCGGGAGCACCCCGTGTACCCGACGGCCCGGGCCCGCACCGGCCTGAGCGCCGAACAACTGCGCCGCGCCGCACCCGAGTTCCACCCCGCGTTCACGCTCCGCTGGCTGCTGCTGCCGGCCCGTCTCGTCCACGGCGGCA
>NZ_BAAHCA010001648.1:0-610 GCF_054776295.1 Streptomyces sparsus | reverse complement strand
CGCCACCTGCTGTGCGTGGCCACCGGCCACCGCGGGGTGGGTGGCGCGCTGGTCGTGGACGGGCGCCTGCACAGCGGCAGTTCCGGCCTGGCCCTGGAGGTCGGGCACCTCACCGTCGACCCGCAGGGCCGTCCCTGCCACTGCGGGAGCCGCGGCTGCCTGGACGTGGAGACCGACCCGCTGGCGTTGCTGGAGGCCGCCGGACGCGACCCGGGCCCCGAGGTCTCGCTGCTGGCGCAGGCGCGGGACCTGCTGCGGACTCACCACGCCACCGACCCGGCGGTGCGGGCCGCCGCCGGGCAGCTCATCGACCGGCTCGGGCTGGGCCTCGCCGGGCTGGTGAACATTCTCGACCCGGACCGGATCATCCTGGGCGGGCTGCACCGCGAACTGCTGCTGGCCGACCCGGAGCGGCTGCGCGAGACGGTCGCGGGGCGCAGCCTGTGGGGCCGCAGCGGCGGAGTGCCGGTGCTGGCCTGCACGCTGGACCACAACAGCCTGGTCGGCGCCGCCGAACTGGCATGGCAGCCCGTACTGGACGACCCGTCCGTGCTCCAGGAAGAGGAGTAGGCCGGGGGCGGTGCCGCCCCGCGCGGGCCGCGGGGCGGTC
>NZ_BAAHCA010001647.1:0-610 GCF_054776295.1 Streptomyces sparsus | reverse complement strand
CGGCGCGCGTCCAGGAGCGGATCCGCTCCGGCCCGCTCCCCCGCGCCGCCGGGGCCGGGTCGACGACCACGACGGGGTGTCCGGCGGCGGCGAAGCACTGTGCGACGCCGACGCCCATGGTGCCGGCTCCGACGATGCCGACCGGTACTCCGGCCGTGTCCAACGGCTCACTGTCCTTGCTCTCACCCACGTGGGGGGTTCCTTCCCGGTCGGTGCAGGCTCGTGGTGTCACGCGGCGACGGCGCGCGCCAGGGCGACGAGGTCGTCGGCGAGGGCGAGCACGGTCGCCTCGTCGAACAGCTCGGTGCGGTAGTCGACGGTGACCCCGTCGTCGGTGACGCTCCAGTGCAGGTCGGGCACGGGTCCTTCGGTCCGGACGCCGGTGCCGTGCGGATCGGCGGTGACGTCGAACGGCCACGGTCCCTCGGTGGGCGGGGCGGCCTCCGCCTCGGCGGTCAGCCGGGCGATCCGCGCGGCCAGTTCCGTCAGGGACGGCTCGTCCGCCACGTCGACCCGCAGCGCAAGTGGCGGGCCGTCCGCGCGGACGAGTCCCAGCAGCAGCCCGTCGGCCTCCGCCCGGTCGGTGAGCAGGGTGACGAGGGCGGCGAGC
>NZ_BAAHCA010001646.1:0-611 GCF_054776295.1 Streptomyces sparsus | reverse complement strand
TGATGGTGATGAGTTCGCAACCGGCGTCGTGCAGGTCCTGGAGGGCCTGGCCGACGCGGTGCGGGCGGCGGACGCACCCGACGTGGTGTTCGCCTGGTCCCGGCACGGTGAGCGGGCGCTGTGCAGCGGAGGCACCGCACCGCCGCCGGTGACTCCGCGCGACCGGTTGCGCTACGAGGTCGGGTCGGCCGGCAAGACCTTCACCGGTCTGCTGCTCGCGGACCTGGTGCAGGAGGGCCGGCTGGCCTGGCTCGATCCGGTGGTCCCGCTCCTGGCGCCGGGCCTGCCGCCGGGACGCACCCCGGTGGGCCTGCTGCACCTGGTCACCCACACCTCGGGCCTGCCCCGGCTGCCCGCCGACTTCTACCCGCAGGCCCTGCCGCGCTGGACCACCAACCCCTACGCCGGGTACTCCTCCGAACGGGTCGTCGACGCGTTCCTTCGCGGACGGCCGCGGCACCGGCCGGGCAGCCGCTGGCGGTACTCGAACTTCGGCGCGGCCGTACTGGGGCACACGTTGGCCGCCGCCACCGGGCTGCCCTGGGAGGAACTGCTCACCCGGCGGGTCCTGGCACCGCTCGGTCTCGACGGTGCCGCTCCGGCACCCGGCG
>NZ_BAAHCA010001645.1:0-611 GCF_054776295.1 Streptomyces sparsus | reverse complement strand
CCCCCGCGCTGCGGACCGCCGCCCGGCTGGCCCCCTTCGCGCCGGTACTGCCCGCCGTCGCCGTGCTCCTCCTGCTGTGCGCGCCGGTCAGCGACGACGGCGCCGAGGGCAGCCGGGTGACGCTCGCCGACGCCGCGTCCGGCGTGCTCGTCGTGCACTGCGCGATCCGGCTGCTGCGCCACCGCCACCGGCCGCTGAGCCGACTCGCCGTGCTGCTGCTCGCCGCGCCCGCAGTCGCGTTCGCCGTCGCCACCGCCACCTCCTGGGACCCGACCGCGAGCCTGCCCGGCTTCGTCCGCTACCTTCAGGTCTTCGTCCTGGTACCGGCCGCCGTGGCCCTGCTGCTGCGCGACCGCGCCGACTTCCGGGTGCTGGCCGGCACGGTCCTGCTGGTCGCCGTCGTTCAGGGCGGCATCGGCGTCCACCAGTACCTCACCGGTACCGGAGCCTCCTACCAGGGCCAGGACATCCGGGCCGTCGGCACCTTCGGGCCGCTCGACGTGATGGGCATGTCCACCGTCGTCTCCTACGGCATGGTCGTCGCCCTCGCCCTCGGCCTCGCCCCGCCCGCCGGCAGCCCGCGCTGGACCAGGCCGGCCGCCCTCGGGTGC
>NZ_BAAHCA010001644.1:0-612 GCF_054776295.1 Streptomyces sparsus | reverse complement strand
CTGCCGGAGCCGAAGGCGACGCTGGAGGCGGTGTCGGCGGCGCGTCGGCTGTGGGTGGAGCCGGGTGACCACCCGTTCCCGACGGTGGCCGAGCACACCGCTGCGGAAGCCGGGACGGTGCTCGCCGCGGCGCCCGCCCAGGTGCGGCCGGTGGTGGACGCGGCCTTGGCGGTCCGGGAGGAACTGCTGGCGGACGCGCCCGCGGGCGTGCTGCTGCACGGAGAGTTCCGGCAGGGGGTGGTCCTGTCGTCCGGTGTCGCGCCGGCGTCCGGTGCCGAGCGGCCGCCATGGCTGGCCGTGGGCCCCGAGCCGCTGGTCGGTGAACCGGCTTTCGACCTGGCCCGGCTGGCCCGGGACCGGCTGCTCGACCTGGTGGCCTCCCCCGGGGCGCCGGCCGCCGCGCGGCGCCGGGTGACGAAACTGGCGGACTCGCTGGACGTCGACCGGGAGCGGTTGCGCGGCTGGGCCCGGTACCGGGCGGTCGAGTCGGGAGTGCGGCACCTGCTGGCCGGGAGCCGCGAGGACGGCGAGATGCTGCTGGAGTTCTCCGGCTGGCTCTGAGCCGCCGCCCTCGGCACGGAGCACCGGGTCCGCGCCGGGTGCGGCGCGGGA
>NZ_BAAHCA010001643.1:0-612 GCF_054776295.1 Streptomyces sparsus | reverse complement strand
GGGCGGGCCGCGAGGGCGCGGGGCGCGGCCGGGGTTGTCCGGCGGTCGGGGACGGCGCGGCGGGAGCGGACGGCAGGGGAAGGCGCGGCGGATATCGGGCTGCCGGTCGCAGATGCGGCGGGAGCGAGCGGCACCGCGGACCCGGCCGTTTCAGCCAGCTTCACCCGGTGAGGACCGCCACGTTTCCTCGACGTGATCGGGAGATCTTGCGCTGAGGAAGCTGCGCGACCGAAGAATCGACGGCTCGATGGACTCCTGGGTCGCTGGACGCAAAGATCAACTTCGTTCAACTCTGCACTTCGTTCGCCGACATGTCCGCATCACGGCCAACCGGATCGCCGTTGTTTGCCGCCCACCCGGGGTGGGGCTGTAGGCATATGCCAAGACGCCGCACCGGCCCGACGCCGACCACGTCGGACATGCCGCCGGTGACGTGTCGTCAGTAGCGCGTGGGGAGGCGCTCCGCCTCTCCGCGCCTGTACCGCACTCACCACCTGGGGGTTCCCGCATGTCCAGACTCACCCGCCGCCGTGTCGTCGGCGCAGCCGCGACCGGACTGGCCGGCCTCGGCCTGACGGGGTTCGCGCGGCAGGCCGACGGCTCCGGCCCGGA
>NZ_BAAHCA010001642.1:0-613 GCF_054776295.1 Streptomyces sparsus | reverse complement strand
GCCGGCCGCCGACGACGGTGTGGCGGACGTCGGCGGCGGTCGCCGCGAAGACGGCCGACTCGGCGGCCAGCCGGGGCAGCGGGCCCGCGGTGCGCACACTGTCCAGGGCGACGGTGGTGAAGTCTGCGAACGAGCCCGGCTCCAGCCGTCCGGCCTCCGGCCAGCCGAGGGCGACGTGGCCGTCCTCGGAGGCGGCACGCAGCAGTTGCGAGGCGGTCCAGTGGCCGCGGGTGCGGGTGCGCAGCCGCTCGTTGAGCTCCATCGCCCTGGCCTCCTCCAGCAGGTCGACGACGGCGTGGCTGTCGCTGCCCAGCGACAGCGGGCTGCCGGCCCGCTGCACCGCGGCGGCCGGCCCGATGCCGTCGGCCAGGTCCCGTTCGGTGGTGGGGCACATGCAGACTCCGGTGCCGGTGCCGCCGAGCAGTGCGACGTCCTCGTCGGTGAGGTGGGTGGCGTGCACCGCGGTGGTGCGCGGGCCGAGCACGCCGTGGTCGGCGAGCAGCCGGGTGGGTGTGCAGCTGTGGGCCTCGTGACAGCTCTCGTTCTCGGCGGGCTGCTCGGAGAGGTGGACGTGCAGCGGGGCGTCGCGCCGGGCGGCCCAGCCCGCGACGGT
>NZ_BAAHCA010001641.1:0-613 GCF_054776295.1 Streptomyces sparsus | reverse complement strand
GGGACGCGCGGGCCCCGCGTGGGAACGGGTGTGCGGACGAACGCGCGGGCGTGCGGGCGCGTGCGAGCGCCGGCAGGGCACGGGGAGCACGGGGAAGTGGGAGGCGGACGGCTGATGTGGGACCTGGCGAGGTTGCGGGCGCTGCACGCGGTACGGCAGCACGGTTCGGTCGGCGCGGCGGCCGACGCGCTGGGCTTCACGCCGTCCGCGGTGTCGCAGCAGGTGGCGAAGCTGGAGCGGGAGACGGGCACCACCCTGCTGGAGCGACGCGGCAGGGGAGTGGTGCTGACGGAGGCGGCCGAGATGCTCGCGGACACCGCGGCACGCATGCTCGGCCTGCTGGAGGAGGCCGAGGTCGCCCTGGAGGAGCGCCGGGGACGGCCGAGCGGTCTGCTGACCGTCGCGGCGTTCCCCACGGCCGCCCGCGGGCTGCTGCCCGGCGTGCTGGCCGAGCTGGCGGCCGCCCATCCGGCGCTGGAGCTGCGACTCGTCGAGGAGGACCCGCACCGGTCGGTCGGACTGGTCGCCCGCGGCATGGTCGACCTCGTGGTGGCGCACGACTGGGACATCGCGCCGTCGCCCGCGCCGGAGCCGCTGCACCGGGCCACGCTCG
>NZ_BAAHCA010001640.1:0-613 GCF_054776295.1 Streptomyces sparsus | reverse complement strand
GACGGCCTACAGGTGTGCCGGTGGCTGTGCGCCGCCGGCTCGGTGCCGGTGGTGATGCTCACCGCCAGGGGCGACGAGGAGGCCCGCATCACCGGGCTGGAGATCGGCGCCGACGACTACCTGCCGAAACCGTTCAGCCCCCGCGAGCTGGTGCTGCGGGTGGAGTCGGTACTGCGCAGGGCCGGCGCCCCGCACCCGGGCGGTCCCCGGCTGGCGGGCGGCGGCCTGGTGCTGGATCCGGCCGCGCGCTCCGCCCACGGACCCTCGGGGCCGCTGTCCCTGACCGTGCGTGAGTTCGACCTGCTGGCCCACTTCCTCCGCCACCCCGACCGGGCCTTCACCCGGGAGGAACTGATGTCGGCGGTCTGGGGCTGGGAGTTCGGTGACCTGTCCACCGTCACGGTCCACATACGCAGGTTGCGGCACAAGGTGGAACAGGACCCGGGCACGCCCACCCTGATCACCACGGTCTGGGGGGTCGGCTACCGCTTCGACGGCGACACCGGCGCGGGAGGCACCCGCTCATGAACGATCTGCTGCTCATCGCCCTGTACGCCGGGGTCGGCGCCACCGCGGCGGGCGTGCTCGGCGCGCTGGCGCTGCGGGCGCTGCG
>NZ_BAAHCA010001639.1:0-613 GCF_054776295.1 Streptomyces sparsus | reverse complement strand
CGCCGGAGCGGACGGGTGGCGGGCGGTGCCGGTGCCGTACACGTCCGGCCCCGGTTCGGCGGACGCCGCCGCCCCCGCGGGCGTCGTCCCCTCCGTGGCGGAGGGGCGGGGCGGGCCCGAGAGCCCGACCAGTCCAGATGGCCCGACCAGCCCGACCGGGCCGGACGGCGAAGCTGAGGAGAAGCGCGCATGACGCAGTACGTACAGGTGCCGACGGTGGCCGCCGCGGACGTCCCGGCGGACGGTCTGCTGCTGGACGTCCGGGAGCCGCACGAGTGGGCCGCGGGACGGGCCGCCGAAGCGGTGCACATCCCGATGGGCCAGGTGGTCGAACGGTTCGGCGACATCGTCGAACTCGCGGCGGAGGAGCGGGTGTTCGTGATGTGCCGGGTGGGCGGGCGGTCCGCGCAGGTCACCCAGTACCTGACGCGGAACGGCGTCGACGCGGTGAACGTGGACGGCGGCATGCTGGCGTGGGCCGAGGCCGGCCGGCCGCTGGTCGGCGACGACGGCCAGGACCCCTTCGTGCTCTGACCCCGTTCGTGCTCTGGCTCCGGCCCGCCGCCGGGAGCCCGCCGCCCCGTCCCAGGCCCGTCCGCCCGGGAGGGCGGAC
>NZ_BAAHCA010001638.1:0-614 GCF_054776295.1 Streptomyces sparsus | reverse complement strand
CGGACCCGTCCGCCGCTCGGCCCGACACCGGGATCAGGCTCACCGCTGTCCGGGGCTGCGTGGCATCCGCCACCGATCCCGCCGACCTGCTCGCCTGGCGGGCCGCGGGCACCGTGCCCGGCGGACCGCCGCTCGACCCCGAACTGCGCTGGCTGGTACTGCACCGGCTGGTGGTGCTCGGTGCCGCCGGCGAACGGGAGATCCGGGCCGAGGCCGAGCGTGACCCCAGCGCCACCGGACGGGAGGGCGCCGCCCGGTGCCGTGCCGCGCTGCCCACCGCCGAGGCGAAGGAGGCCGCCTGGGACGCCATGTTCGGACCGGCCGACGCCCTCTCCCTCTACCTGTTCGCCGCCACCGCTCAGGGCTTCTGGCACGCCGAGCAGCTCGACCTGCTCAAGCCGTACGGCGACCGGTTCCTGACCGACGCCCCGGTCCTCGCCGCCCGCCGCGGTGACTCCGTCGCCCAGTTCGCCGCCCTGTACGCGTTCCCCACGCCGCTGGTCGACGCCGGGCTGCTCAAGCGCGGTGAGACGGCCCTGGCGGCCGGACTGAGCCCGGCCCTGCACCGCCCGCTCGCCGACCAGCTCGACGACCTGCGCCGCGCCCTCGCCGTC
>NZ_BAAHCA010001637.1:0-616 GCF_054776295.1 Streptomyces sparsus | reverse complement strand
GTCGGTGAAGCGGTGCAACGTGCCCGGCAGGCGGGAGCCGAGCGGGGACATGGCCGTGTCGGCGCCGTGCCGGGCCAGCAGGTCCAGCACCAACCGGCCGCGGCGCACCCGCTCACGGGCGGCGGCCACCACCGCGTCCCGCAGGTGGTGCCCGGCCGGGTAGACGGCGGGCGCCTTGGCGAGCCCGAACTTCAGGTAGAGCGGCGCGCCGCGCCTGATCAGCTCGGCCACCTCGTACATCCGTACGTAGCCGCCGAGGTCGTCCGGCGCCTCGACGTACATGTCCATCGGGGCCGCCGACTCCCGCCGGATCTCGGTGAGATGGGCGAGGGTCAGGTCGCTCGGCACGTTGACGGAGTCGGCTCCCAGCCGCTCGTACACGGCGTAGGAGGCCGGGTTGACGGGCCCGACGAGGGCCGAGACCTTCAGGGTCGTCTCCGCCGGGATGACTCCTGCGGTGCGGGCCCGGTGCAGGGTCCACAGCACCCCTTCGTCGGCGATCAGCAGGCAGCGCACGCCCAGTTCGGTGGCCCGCACGGCGTCCTCCACACAGCCGGCCAGGGCGTCGTGGCCCCGGGCGCGCAGCCCGGCGCCGCCGGAGTCGGTGCGGGTGGAG
>NZ_BAAHCA010001636.1:0-617 GCF_054776295.1 Streptomyces sparsus | reverse complement strand
GGTCGGTCGCCGCGCGCAGGTCGGCCGCGGTGACCCCCGGCAGCCCTTCGGGCACCCCGCAGCCGAGCACCTCCACCGGTCCCCTGGCGAGCACCGCGTCGATGCGCTGGTGCGGGCGCCCGGGCTCCGAGGTCAGCTCGCCGCCCCAGGGCGCGACGGCCCAGCAGTCCTGTAGTTCGGCGGTCAGCCGCCGGAACGCCCGCCCGTCGGGACGTTCGTTGAGGTCACCGGCGGCGACCGCGCAGAGCGGGTCGGTGGCCGCGAGCCTGCCCAGCAGCATGCCGGCCTGGGCGTGCCGTTCGTCCTTCTGCAGGCTGAGGTGGCAGCTGACGACGCCCAGCCTCGCGCTCTCCCCGAACCGCAGTACCGCGGTGGCGAAGCCGCGCCGGTGCAGGCCGGGCGTCTGCGGCAGCAGCACGTCCTCGGTGCTCTCCACGGTGGCCCGCAACGAGGCCATGATCATCGTTCCGTTGGCGGTCGCGCCGCCCGTGACGTGCGGCAGGCCGGTCAGTCGGGCCAGGCGGGCGGCGTGCTTGCGCCAGCGGAAGAACCGCGGGGCCTCCTGCACGCAGAGCACGTCGGGGGCGCAGGCCCGGATGACCCGGGCCAGCGCCCCC
>NZ_BAAHCA010001635.1:0-618 GCF_054776295.1 Streptomyces sparsus | reverse complement strand
CCCGCCCCCGTCCGGTGTCCGGCGTGCCCCGCCTTCCGCCGCCCGCCCCGGGCGGCCGTGTCCGTGCCGTCTGCTAAGACTGGAGCCGTGAGCAGCGACGACGTCCGCCCCGACGGCCCCGGGGCAGCACCGCCGGAGCAGCTGGCGCTGATCCGGGACGCGGTGCGCAAGGGCGCTTCGGCGCCCAGGGCCCGGCCCCGGACCTGGCGGGGCGCCGCGCTCGCTGAGCGGCTGCCGGTCGCCCGGGTGCTGGTGGACAAGGGCCTGGTGCACCTCGACCGCTACTTCGACTACGCGGTGCCCGCCGCGATGGACGAGGACGCCCAGCCAGGGGTGCGGGTCCGGGTGCGCTTCGGTGCCGGCGAACGCGACGGGCGCCGCGAGGGCGGCCGGCTCATCAACGGTTTTGTGGTCGAGCGCCGCGCGGACAGCGACTTCCCCGGGGTGCTCGCCCCGATCGCCCAGGTGCTGTCACCGGAGCCGGTCCTCACCCCTCGGCTGCTGCACCTGTGCCGGGCGGTCGCCGACCGCTACGCGGGAGCGCTGGCAGACGTGGTGCAGCTGGCCGTGCCACCGCGCCGGGCCAAGGCCGAACGCCCCACCGCCCCGACCGCGCCC
>NZ_BAAHCA010001634.1:0-619 GCF_054776295.1 Streptomyces sparsus | reverse complement strand
GGCCGGCCCGGCGGACACCTGTCCGGCGCCGGTGAGCCCACGGTGGCCGGCCCGGCCGTGGACCTGCCGGGCGCCGGGGAACCGACCGTCACCCCGGACGGCGCCACCCGCGGCGACACCTGCCACCTGGACGTCGTCGACCGCTGGGGCAACATGGTCAGCGCCACGCCCAGCGGCGGCTGGCTCCAGTCCAACCCGGTCGTGCCCGAGCTGGGCTTCCCGCTCGGCACCCGCCTCCAGATGACCTGGCTGGAGCCCGGCCTGCCGTCCACCCTCACCCCCGGACGCCGCCCGCGCACCACGCTCACCCCGTCCCTGGCGCTGCGCGGCGGGGAGCCGGTGCTCGCCTTCGGCACCCCCGGCGGCGACCAGCAGGACCAGTGGCAGACGCACTTCTTCCTCGCCGTCGCCCTGCGCCCACCGGTGCGCGGCGGCCTCGACCTCCAGGGCGCCGTCGACGCGCCCAACTGGCACACCGACAGCTTCCCCGGCTCGTTCCACCCCCGCGGCATGCGGCCGGGCAGCGTCACCGTCGAGTCCCGGATCGGCGCCGACGTCATCGACGGGCTGCGCCGCCGCGGGCACCGGGTGACGGTCGGACCGCCCTGGTCGGAGGGCA
>NZ_BAAHCA010001633.1:0-619 GCF_054776295.1 Streptomyces sparsus | reverse complement strand
CCAGCAGCAGCAGCTCCCCGGCCCGCCGGGCGGGTGCCTCCACGGCTCCCGTCCCGCCGCCGGCCCACTGCGGCACCAACCCGCCCGACCAGCGCCGCACCATGGGCTCGTCCCCACCTGTCTCCGCCGCCACGCCCTGCCGCCCCGTTCAATCGGTCACCGCTGCTCCGGTCATCATTCCGGATGTCAGACGCAGTACACCCCCGGGCCACCTGACACGTCCCCGAAGAAGTGTGCCGACGGCGGTGCGGCACGATGGAGGCATGAGCATCGTGAAGATCAACGTTCTGACCGTGCCGGCCGACCAGCGGGAGGTGTTCGAGCAGCGCTTCGCCGCCCGCGCGGGCACCGTGGAGGGGTCCGACGGGTTCGAGTGGTTCGAGCTGCTGCGGCCGCTGGAGGGCACCGACCAGTACCTGGTGTACACCCGTTGGCGGGACGAGCAGTCCTTCCAGGCGTGGATGGAGGGGCCGATGAAGGCGGCCCACCAGGGCGGCGGCGGTGGCGGCGAGCGGCCCAAGCCGGCGGCGACCGACTCGACCCTGTGGAGCTTCGACGTGGTGCAGCAGACCCCGCCCAAGCGGGGCTGACGCGAGCCGTGGGCGCCCGCACCCGTGCG
>NZ_BAAHCA010001632.1:0-620 GCF_054776295.1 Streptomyces sparsus | reverse complement strand
GGTGCACTCCCAGCCGGACGCCCTCCCGGGCGACGGCGTCCAGGGCGCGGACCACCGAGCCCGCGGCCGGGCGTCCCGGGTTGCCCAGGGCCGGATCCACCAGCACGTCGAAGTCGTCCACCAGCACCACCAACCGCGGCAGGCCGTGCCCGGGGGCCTTCGGCGCGCCGCCCGGTGAGGAACGGGCGCGCAGCCGTACCGTGCCGCGGTCGGTGTCGGGGCCGGCCGAGCCGGCCGGTACCGCGGCCGTGCCGCCCTGCACGTACGTCTCGTAGTGCGCCGAGCCCAGCAGTTCCGAACGCCGCTTCACCTCGCGGCTCAGCGACTGGGCGAACTCCCGCATGCCGACCGGCTCGCCGGCCTGGAGGTACCGCACCACGTGCGGCAGTTCCGCGCACACCCGCAGCCCGTCGCCGTCGCCGTCCACCAGCACCAGGCCCAGCCGGTCGGGACGGTCGCCGGACGCCAGCGCTGCGGCCAGCGAGCACAGCAGCTCCGTCTTGCCGGTGCCGTCCGTGCCGCTGACCAGCAGATGGCTGCGGTCGGTGGCGAGATCCGCGGTGACCGGACCGCGCGGCCCGGCCCCGAAGACCAGCGCGGCGCTGCCGCCACTGCGGTCG
>NZ_BAAHCA010001631.1:0-620 GCF_054776295.1 Streptomyces sparsus | reverse complement strand
CCGGGGTCCCGGTGCGTGGGTGGATCCGCGGCGCCCGCCGGTGTACGGCGGCTGCGCGAGGCGCGCCGTCCGCACGGGCCGAGGGGTGGAGAACCGGCGGCCGGTACTCAGACGGCGGTGGTGACCCGGTTGGCCGCCGGCGGGCGGTGCGGGGCGATGACCTGCCCGTTCGGCAGCAGCTCGCCGGTGTCCTCGAAGAGCAGGACACCGTTGCACAGCAGGCTCCATCCCTGTTCGGGATGGTGCGCCACGAGGTGTGCGGCCTCCCGGTCGGCGGAGTCGGCTGAGGGGCAGGGCGGCTGGTGCTTGCACATGGCGGTGTTCTTTCGCTGAGGGGTGCTGCTCGTACGTTGCTGCGGTGCGGCGTTCATCGTTCCCCCGTGACGGTCTGACGAGTCGGATACCAGTGTCGTCCCGCGAAGGTCGTTCCGCAGGTATTTGGCGGCACCACCTCTGCACGTAAAGGGACGCAACGCCCAACCGGGCGGTTGCCGCCACCAGAATCACCAATTCGGGTGGTGCGCCCGCCCGACCTGACTAGTCCGCTCGGACCCCCGCCCGAGACCGTGTGCGGCCGGGGCCACACACGGCGCAGCCCCGCGACCACGGGCGGTCGCGGG
>NZ_BAAHCA010001630.1:0-621 GCF_054776295.1 Streptomyces sparsus | reverse complement strand
AGACCTGCCTGGAGGAGGTCCGCTACCTGCTCTCCCTCCTGCCGCAGAACAACCGGGAGAACCCGCCCACCGCGGCCACCGAGGACCCGGCCGACCGCCGCTCGGAGACACTGCTCGAACTCGTCCCCGCGGACGGCAACCGGCCGTACGACATGCGCAAGGTGATCGAGGAGCTCGTCGACGACGGCGACTACCTGGAGATCCACGAGCGCTGGGCCACCAACATCCTCTGCGCGCTGGCCCGTCTGGACGGCCAGGTGGTCGGCATCGTCGCCAACCAGCCGCAGTCGCTGGCCGGCGTGCTGGACATCGAGGCCTCGGAGAAGGCCGCACGTTTTGTCCAGATGTGCGATGCTTTCAACATTCCCATCGTGACCCTGCTCGACGTGCCCGGGTTCCTGCCCGGCGTCGACCAGGAGCACGGCGGGATCATCCGGCACGGCGCGAAGCTGCTGTACGCGTACTGCAACGCGACGGTGCCGCGGATCTCGGTGGTACTCCGGAAGGCGTATGGCGGTGCGTACATCGTGATGGACTCGCAGTCCATCGGTGCCGACCTCACCTACGCGTGGCCCACCAACGAGATCGCGGTGATGGGCGCCGAGGGCGCCGCCAACGTCA
>NZ_BAAHCA010001629.1:0-622 GCF_054776295.1 Streptomyces sparsus | reverse complement strand
CGGTTCGCGGCCCTGCTGGCGACCGCCACCGCCGTCACCGCACTGGCCGGTTGCGCCGGCGGCTCGGGTGAGCCGGCCACGACCGGCAACGCGCCCACCTCGGCGACCGCCTCCGCACAGGCCCACAACACGGCGGACGTCACCTTCGCCGGCGGCATGATCCCGCACCACCGGCAGGCGGTGGAGATGGCGGACCTGGCCCCGGACCGGTCGGCATCGCGACAGGTCAGGCAGCTCGCCGAGGAGATCCGGAAGGCCCAGGAGCCGGAGATCCGCACGCTCTCGAAGTGGCTCGCCTCATGGGGCGAGCCGGTGCCGGCCGCCGACGCGTCGCACGGGGACCACAGCGGGCACGGCATGGCCGGCATGATGAGCGCCCAGGAGATGACCGCTCTGGACAAGGCCTCCGGTGCCGCGTTCGACCGGGCGTTCCTGCGGTTGATGATCAAACACCACGAGGGCGCGGTCGAGATGGCCAGGACGGAGCGGTCCGAGGGCTCCTACGCGCCGGCCAGGAGGATGGCCGCCGACATCATCGACTCCCAGTCGGCGGAGATCACCCGGATGAGGAAGCTGCTCGGCGACGGCTGAGCCACGGCGGCGTGCGGGGCGGTGCGGGGCC
>NZ_BAAHCA010001628.1:0-623 GCF_054776295.1 Streptomyces sparsus | reverse complement strand
CCGGCCTGCTGCCCGTCGTCGCGCCGGGCCTGCCGCCCGCGATCACCACCGCGCTGCTGGACACCGCCCGCGGGGACCACTTCGGCTTCGGACCGGACCGCATGGTCCCCGGCTACGACGTGCGCGGCGCCGCGTTCGACCGCCACCGGTACTGGCGCGGTCCTGCCTGGTTCAACGTCAACTGGCTGCTGGAGCGCGGATTCCGGCAGCACGGCCACCCGCGGGCCGCCGGGGAGCTGCGGTCCGCGCTGCTCTCCACGGCCGGCACCTCGGACTTCGCCGAGTACGTCGACCCGTTCACCGGACAGCCCAGGGGCAGCGCCGACTTCAGCTGGACGGCCGCGCTCGCCCTCGACCTGCTCGCCGAGCCCTCAGGGGACACCCCCCGATGACGGTCCGGATCACCGGCTGCCGTTCCACCGCGGCACGTTCGCCGCGGTGGGTCCGTCCGGCGGCACCACCGGCGCGCGAGGCTGCGGCCCCGACGGGCCGTTCCCACGTGACGCCCGTCACCTGAGCCGTCGGCGGCCGACCGTCGACGGTGTGCTCCCGGCGATGCTGGTACCGGCCTCCGAGGGGCCGGTGTCGGCCGGTGTGCTGACGCCGCCGGGCACGCGGCGGCG
>NZ_BAAHCA010001627.1:0-624 GCF_054776295.1 Streptomyces sparsus | reverse complement strand
TTCACCGCCGGCTGCCAGCCCACCGGCGTCGGCGGGAGCACCGCCTCCCGCAGGAACCGGCTGCCGTACCACCAGCGCACGCCGGCGCCCACCGCCGCCAGCAGCCCCACCGAGAGCAGCGCGACGCCCAGCACACCCGGCAGGGGCCACGGCCGGCCCTCGGCACCGTACGCGGCGGCGAGCCCGGTGGTGGCGAAGGCGACCAGCGGGAGGGCTCCGACCGCGCCCACCGCCGTCAGCTGACGCTGCACCCGATCGGTGTCCCACTCCTCGTGCGCCACCGCCCGCGCCGCCTGGAGCCGCTGGAGGGGCCTGCCGCCGTGGCGGCGGTTCGCCAGCAGCACGACCAGCACCAGCACGGTGTGCACGCCCACCAGCGCGGCGAGCCCCCACCACAGGTCGATCATCATCAGCAGCGCGGGGGCCACGACCAGGGCGCCGCGCAGCAGTTCCTCACCGCTCGGCCGCCGCCGGGCGGGCCCGTCACTCTCGGAGCCGAGCAGCGAGGCCCGCTCCCTGGCCTGGTCGCGTTCCCGCCGGGCCCGCCGGGCACCCGAGCCGAACCGGCCCAGGCCGCGCGGGTACCGCTCCAGGCACCTGGCCAGCGCGAGCTGCGCCTCGCCC
>NZ_BAAHCA010001626.1:0-626 GCF_054776295.1 Streptomyces sparsus | reverse complement strand
CCCGGCCTCCCGGCGGGGCCGCCCTGCCGGTGAGGCCGTCCCACCGGTGGGGCGGCCGGGGCAGTTCGTCGGGCGGCCTCACTGGCGGCCTCGCCTCCGGCACACCGAGCAGGGGAAGGGACACGGCCGCACCGGCTCGGTGACCGGCAGCAGGAACGTGCCGACGGCTCCCCCGCCGGGGAGGCGGGAGCCCGCTCCGAGGGGCTCGGGCTCTCCGACTGGGCGGGCCGCGTCCGATCCTCGCTCGGCCGCTGCCCTCCCAGTCGCTGCCCGCTCGGACGCTGCCTGCCCAGTCGCTGCCCGCTCGGACGCTTCCCGCTCGGCCGACGGGTGTTCGGGGGGTGGGACCCTGGACCCGGCCGTCACGGTCGGCCCCTGGTACTGCGCCGGTTGACGTCCCGCAGCGCGGCACTCAGATCCCTGAACCCCTCACCCGACGACGCGCCGTCCGCCGGCCGCACACCGTCCCGAGCCTCTCCGTCCGACGGTTCCGGGCGGCAACGGCGGCAGCCGCAGGGTGGGAAGGCCATGCTGCCGGGCGGGAGGTCCGCTCCCCCGGACGCGGAGGCGAACCCGCTCGCCCTGCGCTGCGCGCCGCGCCACCGATCCGCCCGTCCCGTCGTCGG
>NZ_BAAHCA010001625.1:0-627 GCF_054776295.1 Streptomyces sparsus | reverse complement strand
CGCGCTGCGCGCCCTGGCGCCGCCGGGAGCCCCGGTGCTCGTCGAGTCACCGACCTACCCCGGCCTGCTGGCCGTCGCCCGGGCCTCCGGACTGCGTCCGGTCCCGGTGCCCATCGACGCCGACGGCGTGCGCCCCGAGCTGCTCGCCGACGCGTTCCGGGCCACCGGTGCGCGGCTGTTCGTGTGCCAGCCGCTCTTCCAGAACCCGACCGGCGCGGTGCTGTCCGCCGCACGGCGGCCCGAGGTGCGGGAGGCGGCCAGAGCGGCGGGCGCCTTCGTGGTCGAGGACGACTACGCCCGGTGGATGGCCCACGCGGACGCCGGCCCGCTGCCCCCGGCGCTCGCCGCGGACGACCCGGACGGCGTGGTGGTGCACATCCGGTCCCTCACCAAGATCACCTCACCGAGCATGCGGGTCGGCGCGCTCGCCGCACGCGGCCCGGTACTGGAACGGTTGCGCGCGATCCAGGTGGTGGACAGCTTCTTCGTGCCGCGCCCCCTCCAGGAGGCCGCGCTGGAGCTCGTCGGCGCGCCCGCCTGGCCGCGCCACCTGAGCGCGGTGTCCGCCGCTCTCCAGGCACGGCGGGCCACCGCCGTCACCGCGCTCCGCCAGGAACTGCCCGCGCT
>NZ_BAAHCA010001624.1:0-627 GCF_054776295.1 Streptomyces sparsus | reverse complement strand
CAGCGGCGCCACCTTCGGCGGCGGCGAAGCCGACGAACTGCCCGCGCGCGGCGCGCTCGGCCTGGCCGCCAAGGCGGCCGTCGACAACGGTCACGCCGACGCCGTCACGGGTTTCCGCACGGCGGCCGTCGAGCGGTCCGGTGAGCAGCTGGTGCTGGTCGCGGAGGACGGCGGGCGCCTGGACCCGGTCGACGAGGTGCTGGTGCTCACCGGCTTCCGCCCCGACCTGTCGTTCCTCTCCGAGCTGCGCCTCGGGCTCGACGAACGCCTCCAGGCGCCGACGGCGCTGGCCCCGCTGATCGACCCCAACGTGCACTCCTGCGGCACCGTCTATCCGCACGGCGTACGGGAGCTGTCCCACCCGGAGCAGGACGTCCACCTGGTCGGCATGAAGTCCTACGGCCGGGCGCCGACGTTTCTCGCCATGACGGGATACGAGCAGGTGCGGTCCGTGGCCGCCGCTCTCGCGGGTGACCGGGAGGCGGCCGAACGGGTGGAGCTGACCCTGCCGGAGACCGGGGTGTGCGGCGGCGCGGGGCTCTTCGACGAGCCCGACGCCGCACAGGCGGCGGACGGTGGCGGCGGTTGCTGCTCCACCTCCGCCACGGTGCAGCTCGGCGCCGGGCC
>NZ_BAAHCA010001623.1:0-627 GCF_054776295.1 Streptomyces sparsus | reverse complement strand
GCCCGCCCGGCTGCGCCTGCTGCGGCGCGGCGGCGGACATCTGCGGCGCCGCGTCACCGGCGGAGAGCGTCAGCCGCGGGCCGTCGGTGGCGTTGCCGAGGTTGACGACGGTGCCGGGCGCGAGGTCCAGCTGCTGGACCCGCCGGCCCTGCACGTACGTGCCGTTGGTGCTGCCGTGGTCCTCCAGGAGCCAGCCCTGCCCGCCCCACCGCACCGTCGCGTGCCGCCACGAGACCCGTGCGTCCTCCAGTACGAGGTCACCCTGCGGATCACGCCCGAGGGTGTAGGACCGGGACGGGTCGAGCGTCCAGGTCTGTCCGTTCAATTCCAGTGCGTGTTCCGACACTCCATGCCCCACAAAGTTGTCCCCCGAGCTGCCCCCCGGCTGAGGGGTCTAGGGATGGTGAACATCGTGGGGGAACTATTCCAGGCTCGCGGCCCCGATCGGAAGCCGGGCCGGGGATCGGAACCTGCCGGGACCGGCGAATCACCGGATACCGCCCCGCACCCTCGTCGTCGCCGACACCCCGGACACCATCGAGGCCCGCACGCCGCCGAGCCTCCGGTCGAGCGGCACCGGCGGACGCCGGGCGGCGTCGGCGGAGCGGGGCGGCGGGTGCCGGGCGG
>NZ_BAAHCA010001622.1:0-627 GCF_054776295.1 Streptomyces sparsus | reverse complement strand
GGGGCGCGCCCCCTCGGTGACGCCGGCTCAGCCCGGGCGGAGGGCCTCCCCGCTGTCCTTGGCGACGAAGGTGCGGGCCGCCTTGTCGTGCCAGCACTGCCGCCAGGGCTTGTCGAAGAGGCACCAGGCCGCGTTGACGACGCCGACCGCGGTGACCGCCAGCACGGCGTGCAGCAGCCAGCGCAGCAGGGCCGCGCCGACGCCCGGCGGTGTCTGTGCCTCCAGGTCGAGCACCTTCACGCCGCACAGCTTCTTGCCGAGGCTGCGTCCCCAACGGGCCGTCGGGAGCGCCTCGTAGAGCACGCCGGTGAGCAGCAGCGTTCCCAGGACCACGGCCAGGTAGCCGCCCGTGGTGGTGTCCAGCAGCCAGATCTCCCGGGTCACCCCCGCCTGTTCGGCGGCGTCCACCTTCGCCTGGATGTGGTCGACCGCCCGTGGCAGCAGCGGCACCGCGACTGCGGCAGCGGCGGCGACGGGCACGATCGAGTCGATGATCCTGGCCACCAGGCGCCGGCCGAGTCCCGCGGGCCGCGCCTGGGTCTGGAGCGCCCGCAGGAAGGGGTCGTCGACGGGCGGCTTCCACGGCGTCACCGGGCCGCCCTGCGGCCAGGGGGCCTGGCGAGTTGA
>NZ_BAAHCA010001621.1:0-629 GCF_054776295.1 Streptomyces sparsus | reverse complement strand
TCCGAGCCGCCCGGCCCCGCCAGCCGTCCGACGTCGTCCGGCCGTGCAGGCCGGCCGTCCGGCACCCGCCGCACGGTGATGTTCCTGGCGGGGGTGGCGGGCGCGCTCGCCGTGATAGGGGTCGCCTTCTTCTTCCTCGACCTCGGCGGCAGCGGGCAGGCCGCGCCCGAGCCCGAACCGGTACCGACGAAGGTCGACCCCAAGCTGCCCGCCGGAGTCGAGTGCAGCGGGGCGGACTGCGCCGGGAAGGACCCGGAGACGATGGGCTGCGGCGGCCAGTACGCGGAGACGACGTCCGACGCGATGGTGGGCGGCGCCTACATCGAGGTCCGTTACAGCGAGGTGTGCAAGGCGGCCTGGGCGCGGGTCACCGACGCCGACCCCGGCGCCACCGTCAGCATCTCCGCGCACAAGAAGTCGCAGTCCGACGAGGTCGGTGAGAACACCGACGGCTACACCATGATGGTCGCCGCGAAGACGGACGCCGACGCCCAGGTCTGCCTGGAGGGTGCCGCCGGTTCGAAGGGCTGCACCACCTCGGCGGCCGACTGAGCGCTCCTCCCCGCGGGAGCCGGCCGCCCCCGGGGCCGGTCACCGCGCCCGCCACGTCGCACCGCACGCCGCGCCCC
>NZ_BAAHCA010001620.1:0-630 GCF_054776295.1 Streptomyces sparsus | reverse complement strand
CACCGCGCCCGTCGTGCACGCCCCCACTCCCACCGGCGAGGCGCTCGGCCTGCCCGCGCTGCTGCTGGCGTCCTTCCCGCTGGAACCCACCCGGCGGCACGTGGCGCCCGGCCCGCTGACCCGGTTCCTGCTGGAGCGGGCCGCCGACGCCTACGCCGCGCTGCTGCGCGACTGGGAACCCGTCAGCACCGGCACCCTCGACCTGGTGCCCGGCCCGCTCGGCAAGGGTGAACTCGACGGTGAACTGCGCGGCATGCTGCCGTCCCGGCTGGAGCGGGAGCCGTTCCTCGCCGGTGCGGGCCTCGACGAGGACGGCAAGCCGTACGCGCTGCGCCCCCGGGAGGCCGAGCTGGTCGAAGGGGCCGGCGCGGAGACCGTCTCGGTGCTCGCCGAGCTGTTCCCCAGCCTGCTGCCGGCCGGCCTGGAACGCCGGAGCGAGCTGCGGGTGCTGGGCGTGCCGCGCATCCCGCTCGGTGAGGTCATCGACCGGCTGGCCGGAGTCGAGCGCGACCCGGCGTGGTGGCGGCGGCTGTACGACTCGCTGGCCGGCGTCGACCCCGACCGGCTGACCGGCCTGCCGGTGCCGCTCGCGGACGGCCGCACCACCATCGGCCCCCGGCAGGTGCTGCT
>NZ_BAAHCA010001619.1:0-631 GCF_054776295.1 Streptomyces sparsus | reverse complement strand
CCGCTCCCGCACCGACCCGGGCCGAGCGGTCGCTGCGCGCGGGAGCGGCCGCGGTGGCCGCCTCGCCCGGGGCCCGGCTGGCACTGGTGGCCATCACCGGGTCGCACACGGTGATGGTGTCGGTCATGGTGATGACCCCGGTCGACCTGCGGCACCACGGCGCCGACATCGAGCTGATCGGCCTGGTGATCAGCGGGCACATCGCCGGCATGTACGCCTTCTCCCCGGTCATGGGCTGGCTGGCGGACCGGCTCGGACGCCTGCCGGTCATCGGGCTGGCCGTGCTGCTGCTCAGCTGCGCGATGCTGCTCGCCGGGACCGCCGGGGCCTCACACGCGCAGAGCGCCGCGGGTCTGTTCCTCCTCGGACTGGGCTGGTCGGCGGCGCTGGTCGCGGGCTCGGCGCTGCTCACGGACTCGGTGCCGCAGGCGGCGCGAGCGGCGGTGCAGGGACTGTCCGACCTGTCCATGAACGCGGCGGCCGGAGCCGGCGGGGCGCTCTCCGGCCTGGTGGTAGCCCAGGCCGGCTACGGCTGGCTGAACGCGCTCGCCGCGGCCGTGCTGGTCCCGGTGGCCGCGCTCGCCCTGCTCACCCGAAACCGAACCCGGACCTGACACCCGGGACCGGGACC
>NZ_BAAHCA010001618.1:0-632 GCF_054776295.1 Streptomyces sparsus | reverse complement strand
GGCGCCTTCGCGGTCCGCGCGGCCGACGCCGCCGGAACGCCGGTCGTGACCATCGCCGAGGTGCGGCTCCAGCCGGTCACCCGCGGCAGCCTCAGGGCGGCGGGCGCCGCCCAGCAGGATGCCCTGTTCTCCGTCGAGTGGACCGACACGCACCTCCCGTCGGCCGGTGCGCGCGCGCCCGAGACGTGGGCGGTCGTCGGAGACGACACGCTGGGCATCCGGGCCGGGCTCATGAAGGCCGGCCAGTACGCCGAGGCGTACCCGGACCTGGAGGCACTGGCCGCCGCCGTCGGCGACGGCAGCGCACCCGACGTGGTGGTCACCGCGGCGACCGGGACCCCGGGAGCCGAGCGCGCCGCGGCGGTGCACGACACCACCCGCCGGGCGCTGGACCGCGCGCGGACCTGGGTCACGACACCTCTCTTCGAACGGTCCAGGCTGGTGTTCCTCACCCGCGGCGCGGTCCCGGCCTGGCAGGACAACGCCCCGGACGGCTCGCTCGACCCGACGGCCGCCGCCGTGTGGGTGCTGGTCCGCTCGGCGCAGACCGAGTTCCCCGGCCGCTTCCTGCTGGTGGACACCGACGCGGGCAAGCCCGCCTGGCGGGCGCTGCTGCGCGCCGCAGGGTCGGA
>NZ_BAAHCA010001617.1:0-634 GCF_054776295.1 Streptomyces sparsus | reverse complement strand
CCCGCCCACGGCCGTCCGGACGCCGGCGGCGAGAACGGCCCTTCAGGCGGCGCCCAAGTCGGCGGCCCGACGGGGCGGTTCGGCGCCGCAGGACACGGCCACGGCCCGTACGGACAGGAATCCGGGCCGGGTGAGTACGGGCAAGGCCAGTACGGGCAGGGCGAGTTCGGGCAGTATCCGCAGACCGGCCAGGCTCCGCAGCCCGGGCAGGACCAGCAGCCCGGGCAGGACCAGCAGGCCGGGCAGTACCGGACGGGCGAGTACGGCCGGGCCCGCCACGGCCGCCCGCCGGCGGAGCAGCCCGGTCCGCAGCACGCGGCACCGCAGCAGTACGGCGGATCCGCCTACGGCACAGGCGAGTACGGCCAGGACTCCTACGCCCGGACCGGTCCCGCACAGTCGGCCCGGCAGCCGCAGGACCAGGCACTCCACCAGCCGCAGGGGCCCGGCCAGGCGCAGGACCAGTCAGCGGACGGCTACGCGGCCCAGCCGCAGGGCCAGTTCGGGCCGCCGTCGGTGATGCCGCCCGCCGGAGCGGACGCGGAGGCCACCCAGTTCCTGCCGCCGCAGACGGCGCCCGGAGGTCCCGACGCCGACGCCACCCAGTTCATCCCGCCGTTCGCGGACGCGCCCG
>NZ_BAAHCA010001616.1:0-634 GCF_054776295.1 Streptomyces sparsus | reverse complement strand
AGGGCGTGGCCGGCCCGGCCGACGCGCCGCCCGGCCGCGGACCGACGCCCGGGGCGC
The DNA here is from genome assembly GCF_054776295.1 of Streptomyces sparsus. Taxonomy (NCBI): domain Bacteria; kingdom Bacillati; phylum Actinomycetota; class Actinomycetes; order Kitasatosporales; family Streptomycetaceae; genus Streptomyces; species Streptomyces sparsus. Next base: position 577 of record NZ_BAAHCA010001616.1, on the reverse strand, counting down.
GAAGCCCAGATCTGCGAGCGTGCGGCCCGGGAACATGTGCAGGAACACGCGTTCGTAGGCGTAGTTGGGGCAGCGGATCTCCCCGCTCTCCACCCGGCCGATGTAGCGGGCGTCGCAGGACACCCGCTCCTCGATCTCCCGTGCCGCCCTGCGGACGGCGGCGGCGAACTCACCGGGGGAGAGCCCGCCGCGCAGTTGCCGGAAGGCCAGGTTCGGCTGCCGCTGGGGCGCGGCTGACGTTGAAGGTGACGACGCCATGTCCGGGAAGGTACACGCCGTCACCGGGTCGGTACGCAGGGTTTCCCGACAAACGGGATGTCTCGTTCGGCATCCGCCATGAACCGCCATCCTTTGCGGTGTTCCCCGCCGTAGCTGTTGACGCTCTCGGACGTTGCACTCCGTACAAGCGAATGCAGAGGAGGGGTCCCAGTGCTGGACACCGGAGACTTGCGTACGACCGCCCCCGCCCGGCCCCCGGCCGGCGGTGCGGTTCCGCCGGCGGAGCCCTGCGACCTGGTCACCGTGCCGGCGCGGCAGGGCCTCGAGGCGGTCGACATCCTCAGGCTGCGCGACGGCG
>NZ_BAAHCA010001615.1:0-635 GCF_054776295.1 Streptomyces sparsus | reverse complement strand
CTCGTCCGCCGAGCGCAACGGCACGAACCGGCTGGACGGCCGGCCGGCGTCCGTGGGGGCAGCGGCGGTGGTGTTCCCGGCGTCGTCGCCCCCGGTGCCTTCGGCGTCGGCGGCACCCCCGGCGTCCGTGGGGGCAGCGGCGGTGCCTTCGGCGTCGGCGGTGTCCTCCGTGTCCTCCGTGTCCTCCGTGTCCTTCGCGTTCTTCGTGCTCCCGGTGTCCTTCGAGCTCTCCGGGCCTTCGGTCCGCTCGGCGTCACCGGTCTTCCCGGCCGGTGCGGACGCCGGCTCGGCGGAGGGCTCGGGACGGGTGCGGAAGGTGGCCGTGGGCTGGTCCACGGTCACCGGGGAGTCGCCGTCCGGCTCCTCAGCCGCCGGGGACGCGTTCACCGGCTCACCCCCGCTCCCGGCGTCCTCCGCGTCCGTGTCCGCGTCGGTAGCCGCGTCCGGGGCCGCTTCGGCGTCGGTCTCGGTGTCCGGCGCTGCGTTCGTGTCCGGGCCCGAGTCGGGGGCGGCCGTGTCCGGGCCCGCGTCCGTGTCCGCCTCCGGGCCCGCGTCCTTGTCCGGGCCTGCTGCCGGGGTGCCGGGGTCGGAGGTGCGGTCGTCCGGTGTGGGGCCGGCCACCGCCGACACCCTGC
>NZ_BAAHCA010001614.1:0-637 GCF_054776295.1 Streptomyces sparsus | reverse complement strand
CGCCGCACTGGCAGGCGCCGCCCGACTGGCAGCCGCAGGAGCACCCCGCGCCGCAGCCGCAGGCACCCGGTACGGGCAGCACGGGCCGGCCCCCCGACCGGCCCGCGGCGCCCCCGGTACCGGACGGCGACAGTGCTGAGGACGGGACGGCGGAGGTGGCGGCGGGGAATGCGGCGGACGGCAACGGGATCCGGGCGGCAGCCATGGCATCGCTCCTCGAAGGCAGACGTTCCTGGGCCGGTCACGGCCTGACGGGTTCCAGTGCACGTGCCGCTTGCCGGGCGCGTCAACGGCGCGCGGTAGCACGAGCCCCTGTTCGATGTTCGATACTTTCGTCGCTGCCCGCAGGGACGAACGACCGCTGTGCCCGGCAGCTCCCCCTCCATACGGTGGGCCGGTGGAGAAAACCCGAACCATCGGCACGGCTTGGCGCTGGCTCATCGGCCCCGAGCCGTGGCCGGCACGCCGCATCGTCGGCGAGGCAACCGCCCTGCTGCTCATCACGGTGTCCGCATTCGGACTGCAACTGTTCGCGAACGGCGTGCTGCTCGCCGCGGTCGCGGCACTGGGCGCGCTGCTGATCGCCGCGCTGCGCCGGCCGCTGCCTGCCGTGGCGCTGCTGGTCACCGCCGGCCTC
>NZ_BAAHCA010001613.1:0-640 GCF_054776295.1 Streptomyces sparsus | reverse complement strand
GACGGCTGCCGCGGGCCCGCCCTGCTGGTCGGCATGGACACCCCGCAACTCAGCGCCGCGCTGCTCGCACCGGTCTGCGCCCCCGACGCCTGGTCCGGGGCCGACGCCTACTTCGGGCCTGCCGCGGACGGCGGCTTCTGGGCGCTCGCCCTGGCACGGCCCGATCCGGAGCTGGTGCGCGGCGTACCGATGTCCAGCGACCGCACCGGAGCGGTGCAGCGCAGGCGGCTGGTCGCCGCGGGGCTGCGGTTCACCGACCTGCCCCGGCTGCGGGCCGGCGACATCGCCGAGGACGCCGCCGAGGGCGCGACAGCCACCACCGGACGGTTCGCCGCCGCGCACGCCAGGACGCTGAAGAACTGGACCCTGCAGACGGGCGCCTCATGACCACCACCTCACCGCCGCCCGACGACCGCATCCCGTGGCGCACCGACCCGTACGCGGACGCCCTGCGCAACGGCCGCGGACCGCTGTTCCTGCGCCGGACCGACGGCTGGCTGCTGCCACTGGAGGTCGAGCGCTGGTGCGCCGGGGCGGACGCCGCGGACATGACGGTGCTGAGTCGCTGCACCGGGGCGGTGCTCGACATCGGCTGCGGCCCGGGGCGCCTGGTGGCGGCCCTGGCCCGGCACGGGCAGAT
>NZ_BAAHCA010001612.1:0-640 GCF_054776295.1 Streptomyces sparsus | reverse complement strand
CGCCCTCGCGGACCTCGATGCCGGCCGCGGAGCGGGTCATCACGCGCAGTCCGGTCAGCTCCGGTGTGCTGCCTTCGACGAGCAGCGCGAGCGCCGCTGGCTCCTGCCCCTCGATCTGGAGGTCGCGCACCACGGCTGCCGCGCGCACCGTGAGCGGAACCCCGTCCGCCGGTGTGATGCGTACCGAGCCGGTGCCGGCCCGCTCGGGCCCGCGCAGCGTCACCGCCCGCTCTATCACCAGGTTCTCGCGGTAGGTGCCGGGACCTATGGTCAGCACGTCACCGTCCCCGGCGGCCTCCAGCGCCGCGGCGAGTGAGGCGTAGTCGCCCGTACGCCGCCGCCACCGCGACGTGCTCGTGTGCGTCACCTGGACCGAGCCCTGTGCCATGGACCGTGTTGCCCCAACCTCGTGCGAGAACCGTGCGATAACTGAACGTGCTGCCAAGCCTGTCGGTCGCACCACGGTAGCGTGTGCGTTGCCGGTCGGATGACCGGTCGGCCCTCATCGCCGGGTTCGGTTCCCGGGTCAGTTCGACGCGTCCGTGCGGCCCCAGTCGGGGCCGCCCCGCGCCCACTCCCGCTCCCACCGCTCGTACCGGCGGCGCAGCAACTGCCGCAGCAGCGCCCGCCGTCCGGCCTC
>NZ_BAAHCA010001611.1:0-641 GCF_054776295.1 Streptomyces sparsus | reverse complement strand
TCCGCGTCCGCATCCGCGGTCGGCCGTGCCCGCTCGGGCGCGGGACGCGGCGCCGGACGGTCGGCCGACGCGGGCCTGCCCTGGAAGACGGAATCCTCCTGGTACGGGTCGGCGCTCCGGGAGCGGGAGACGTCCCCGGCGCGGGAGGCGCCCCGGGAGGAGGGGGCGCCCTGACGGGCGGAGGGGTCGTGCGCGGCGGGACGGTCGGGCGGTGTGGGAAGGTCGCGCGATGCGGACATGAAGGCTCCGGCTCCCCAGTTGACAGCGATTCAGTAACTGCTCGCGGTCGTAGCGTGACGCGGGTGGTGCGGGGTTGGCCAGAGTCGGGGCGTCCCGGCGGGACACTTTCACCGGACGGACACACGAGGTGTCCCGAAAAAGCCTGATTGCGGTAACCCGGTGGCTCGCTGCTCGTCATCCTCCCGTTCCTCCGGTGGACTGCGATGATCATCTGCACCGCGAGGAGTTCTGTGGGGACCAGCACCATCAACGGCACGACCCGCCCGGCCCGGCTGCGTCGGCGCGTCGCACTGGTGGTGGCCGTGGTGGCCACCCTGCTGGCCGCCGGCTGGCTGGACGGCGGCGCCGTCGTCGTTCCGACACACGGCGGGCAGGCCGGCCGGTCCGTGGAGCCCCGTGCC
>NZ_BAAHCA010001610.1:0-642 GCF_054776295.1 Streptomyces sparsus | reverse complement strand
GCCGGCAGGGGGGCGGGGTCGCCGTCCCCGGGGCCGGTCGAAGCCGCGCCCATGAGCCGGTCGCCCCTCGGGAGCCGGGCCGGCAGACGGGAAGGCCGGCTCGCAGCGGCACTCAGTGGGTGAGGTGCGGCACCACGGCGATCGGGCAGTGGGCGTGCAGCAGAACGGCGTTCGTCACCGATCCGACGACCAGGCTGGTCGGGCGCCGACGCCTGCGGTGCCGTCCCACCACCACGAGATCACTCGACTCCGAGGCGGCCACCAGCCGTCCCGCGGCGTCCCCCGGCGCGACGGTGTGGTCGACGGGCACACCCGGAGAACGGTCCTCGGTGAAACGGCGCAGCCGGTCCTGCTGCATTCGGGCGGTCTCCCGGGAGATCTCGGGCCCCTCCGGGTCGATGGCCTCGGGGGCGTCGCCCAGCAGCGTCAGGGTGGAGAACGGCACCGGATGCGTCGTGATGACGTGGAGGCGGGACCGCCTGCGGGCGGCCTCGGCGAACGCGAACTCCACCGCGGCGTCGTCGGTGTCCTCGGGGTCGAGTCCGAGGACGACGCGCCCGTACGGCTCGGCCAGCGCCCCGCGGCCCCGTTCCAGGTGCGGCACCACGACCACCGGGCACGCGGCGTGGGCGGCCGCGGCCC
>NZ_BAAHCA010001609.1:0-642 GCF_054776295.1 Streptomyces sparsus | reverse complement strand
GGCCCGCGCGGTGGCCTGCTCCCACTCCGAGCGGGCCGCCCTGGCGTCCAGCAGCGCCTCCCTGACCTGCCGGGGGCGGGCCTTCGCCGGCCGGTCCCAGGTGTGCACCACGGCTGCCGCGTAGTGGCAGTTGGCGGCCAGCCAGTCCGCGAGCCGGTCCCGCAGCCGCGGCGTCTCCCAGGCCGGGAAGACCGGGTAGGACAGCAGTGCCAGGGCGCCGCCGACCAGCGTCAGTTCGATGCGTTCCGGCACGATCCGCCCCCACTCCTGGCCGACCACACCGAGCAGGAAGACGACGTAGGCGCTGGTGCAGGCGGAGACCACGGTGTAGCCGGTCCGCATCAGCAGGTACAGGGCGAAGACGGAGACCACGGCGAGCGCCGCGCTGAGGTACGGGTCGGGGCGGAGCAGTGCCAGGACGGCACCGGCCACCAACACGCCCGCGACGGTGCCGACCAGGCGGGCGCTGCCGCGTTCGAAGGTCTGGGAGAAGTCCGGGCGGAGCACCATGACCACGGTCAGCGCGACCCAGTAGCCGTGTTCGGGCGCCAGCCGGGCGCCGAGCAACTGGCCGACGGGCACCACCGCGGCGAGCCCCAGCGCGTGCCGCAGGACCGCGGAGTCGGCGCGCAGCTCCCGGCG
>NZ_BAAHCA010001608.1:0-644 GCF_054776295.1 Streptomyces sparsus | reverse complement strand
CCGCCCAGGCCCAGCACCTGACGGCCGAACTCGTGGGCCGCTACCGGGACGACCGGCCGGCCTACTCCGCGCTGGCGCTGCACGCCGACACGTCCACCACCACCGCCATCGCCAACGACTACGGCGTCGACGAGGTGTTCGCCCGCCAGGTGCGGGCGCACGGGCGGCGCGGTGACGTGCTGGTGCTGCTGTCCACCAGCGGCGCGAGCGCCAACCTGCTCCCGGCCGCCGAAGCGGCACGGGAGGCCGGCATGGCGGTGTGGGCGCTGACCGGCCCGGTGCCCAACCCGCTGGCAGCCGGCTGCGACGAGGCCCTGAGCGTCAGCGCCGACTCCGCGGCCACCGTGCAGGAACTCCACCTGGTGGCCGTGCACATGATGTGCGCCGCCTTCGACGCCGAGCTGGAGGTGCTCCACCACGATGCCTGAACGCGCGGCGGCCCTGGAAGCAAGCGGGACAGCGCCCCTGGTGGTGATCGGTGACGCGCTGCTCGACCGTGACCTGGTCGGGCGGTGCGAGCGCCTCGCCCCGGACGCCCCGGTCCCCGTGGTGTCCGACTGCGAGGAGCGGCTGCGGCCCGGCGGGGCCGCCCTGGCCGCCTACCTGGCGGCGCTCGGCGGGCGCGACGTGACGCTGGTCGCGGC
>NZ_BAAHCA010001607.1:0-644 GCF_054776295.1 Streptomyces sparsus | reverse complement strand
GCGGACGCGGCATGCGCGTGGTGCGGCGGCTGAGCGAACTGGACGAGGCGCTGGCCGCCGCCCGGCAGGAGGCCCGCGCGGCCTTCGGTGACGACGAGGTGTTCGTCGAGCCGTACCTGGAGGGCGGCCGGCACGTCGAGGTCCAGGTGCTGGCGGACCGCCACGGCACGGTGTGGGCGCTGGGCACCCGCGACTGCTCCCTCCAACGCCGGCACCAGAAGGTCGTCGAGGAGTGCCCCGCCCCCGGGCTGGACGAGACGCAGCGCCACACCCTGCACACGGCGGCGGTCAGGGCCGCCCGGGCGGTGGACTACGAGGGCGCCGGCACCGTCGAGTTCCTGCTCGACGCCCGGGGCCGCCCCCACTTCCTGGAGATGAACACCCGCCTCCAGGTCGAGCACCCCGTCACCGAGGCCGTGCACGGCGTGGACCTCGTCGCGCTGCAACTCGCCGTCGCCGCGGGGGAGCCGCTCGACGACGAGCCGCCACCGCCGCGCGGCCACGCCGTCGAGGCCCGCCTCTACGCCGAGGACCCGGCCCGCGACTGGCAGCCGGGAACGGGCGTCCTGCACCGCCTGTCCCTGCCCGAGGGCGTGCGGCTCGACAGCGGGTACGACGACGGCGACACCGTCACCGCCCACTAC
>NZ_BAAHCA010001606.1:0-645 GCF_054776295.1 Streptomyces sparsus | reverse complement strand
CACCCGGCACGACGTGGGCAGCGGCGCGGCCTGGTACGTCGCGACCCGGCCCGACCCGACCGCGCTGCGGGACATCCTCGCCGGGGTCTGCCGCGACGCGGGCGCCCGCCCTCCGCTCGCGGTACCGCCCGGGGTCGAGGCGGTGCGGCGGGTGGACGGGGAGCGCAGTTACCTCTTCCTGGTCAACCACGGCGACCGCGAGGCGACCGTTCCGGTGCACGGCACCGGGCTGCTCGACGGCGTCCGGTACGACGGCCACTGCACGGTGGCCGCGGGCGACGTGGCCGTGGTGCGCGAGAGCGGCGCCGGAGGTCTCAGGGCCTGCTGACCGCACTGACCGGCATCATGTTGACCGGGTCGTAGCGCACCTGCGCACCGGGGTAGGGCGCGTGCACGACCTGTCCGTTGCCGACGTACATCGCGACGTGGCTGGCGTCGCCCCGGTAGACGACCAGGTCGCCGGGTCGGGCCTGGGAGAGCGGTACCCGCTGCCCGGCGTGCGCCTGCCCCTGCGAGGTGCGCGGCACCGAGACCCCGGCCTGTCCGTAGGCCCACTGGGTGAGCCCCGCGCAGTCGAATGCGCTCGGGCCGGCCGCGCCCCACACGTAGGGGCGGCCCACGGCACTGCGCACGGCGGCCACCGCG
>NZ_BAAHCA010001605.1:0-645 GCF_054776295.1 Streptomyces sparsus | reverse complement strand
CGTCGGCGCGCGGGCGCCGCTGCCGTGCGCGCGGGGCGGCACGGCGGCTGCCTGCCCCGAGGAGAACAGCGGTAACGGCGACGGGATCGTGGACTCGCTCCGCAACGCCGACGACACGATGCTGCGTGTCATCGACGGACGGGTCACCAACCGGCCCATCGACCAGTTCGAGAAGTTGCGGGCGAACGAGCGGCCGTGCGACTGAGCCGTGTGATCGAGCACCGGTAAGCGGGGCCGGCCCTTCGGCGGCAGGTGCCAGGGCTCCCGGAGCGGCCGTGCACTGCTACGGCGGCGTCACCGCGGCAACTCCAGGTCCGCCGGCGGCTGCTCTCAGTCCACCTGCACCGACGTCCAGCTGAACACTCCCGGTCCCGCCCGACGCACCGCCACGTCGAGGTGCCCGTCGGGCCGGTCCCGTGGCCAGGCACGGAAACCGTCCGGCAGTGGGCGGGCCGCGATGCCCAGCAGGGTCGTGGGTGCCGTGCCGGCGGGCAGCAGGGCGGAGAACGCCTTGAACGCGGCCTCCTTGGCCGAGAAGAAGACGAGCAGCCGGTACGCGCGGCCGGCCGGCCGTGCGGCACGGAAGACCCAGCGGCGCTCGGCCGCGGTGAGCACCAGGTGCGCGCCCGCCGACGGCAGACCGCG
>NZ_BAAHCA010001604.1:0-646 GCF_054776295.1 Streptomyces sparsus | reverse complement strand
CGGCCGGCGGAGCTGGCCGTCCGTGCCGCGGAGCACGTGACGCTGGTCGAGGCGCTGGCGGCGGGCGACGCCGCCCACGCGGAGGGCATCATGCGCCGCCACCTGAACCGCTGACCCGCGAACCGCCACCTGTACCGCTGACCCACCACCCGGAAACACCGTCCGTCCGGACGCCGGCGACGGTCGGGTGGGTGAACAGCGGTGCCGGTGGTCGGCGGCAGCGGTGCGGTCGTGGTGTCGGGGCGGTGTGACGGGTGCAGTGGTTCAGGCGGCGGGGAGCTGGCTCTCCAACCAGGTCGGAACGCCGCCGAGCAGCCGGAACAGCCGCTGCGCCTCGGCGCGGAGCCGGCTCGCCTCCGGCTCCGGCTCGGCGTCCGCGAGAGCCGCCAGCGCCGGGGCCATGCCGCCCAGGAAGCCCAGCTCCTCGCGCAGACGCAGCGACTCGCTGAAGCCGTGCCGGGCCTCGGTCAGCTCCCCCTCACGGAGCGCCAGACCGGCCAGGTGGCGCCAGGTGAAGGAGCACAGCAGCGCGTCGCCGTGCGCGGTCGCGCCGGCGTGCGCACGCCGGTAGGCGGCTCGGGCCGCCTGCGGGTTGTCGGCGATGTGCTCGGCCAGCAGGCCCCGCCGGAAGTCCAGCACGGCCCGG
>NZ_BAAHCA010001603.1:0-650 GCF_054776295.1 Streptomyces sparsus | reverse complement strand
ACCCGCAGGCCCGTCCCGCCCGGAACAGGGCGGGACGGGCCTGCGGCGTACCAGGTCGCCGCACGTCCGCCGCCCTTCCGTCGAGCCGCTGTCCGCCGCCCGTCCGCCGTCAGTCGTTCGGGGCGAGCGCGCTCCAGCGCACGGTGACCTCACCCTGGCGCCACCGGGTCGGGCCGTCGACCAGCGGCCACTGCGTGCCCAGCGCCCGTACCGTGCGGATCCAGCGCTGGCGTGCGCTCAGCGCCGACCAGGGCGCCGCCGACGCCCAGGCCCGGTCGAAGTCCAGCAGGAACCGATGCACCGGCTCACCGGGCACGTTGCGGTGGATCAGGGCCTTCGGCAGCCGCTCGGCCAGGTCGGAGGGGCGGTCCAGCGAGCCGAGCCGGGTGGCGAAGGTGACCGTGCGCGGGCCCTCCGGCCCCAGCGCCACCCACACGTGGCGCCGCCCGATCTCGTCGCAGGTCCCCTCCACCAGCAACCCGTCCGGCGCCAGCCGCCCGCACAGCCGCCGCCACACCGGCGCGACGTCCCGCTCGTCGTACTGCCGCAGCACGTTCGCCGCCCGCACCAACTGCGGCGGCTGCGGCAGCGCCACCTCGAACCCGCCGCGCCGGAACGTGAGCCCCGGGCGCTGCCACGGCTCCGCCGCC
>NZ_BAAHCA010001602.1:0-651 GCF_054776295.1 Streptomyces sparsus | reverse complement strand
CGCCGCGAGCACGACCAGGGCCGTCTCCAGCCGGCCGGGGGTGCCCGGCCGGAACGTCGCGGTGAACACCGCCAGCCAGCCGAGGGCGACGACGCCCGCCGCCCCCACCACGACGAGCAGGGCGCGGGCGCATGCGGCGGTGCCGGGCATCCGGGTCATGTGCGGCCTCCGTGTGAGCGGGAGCTGATGGCCAGGTGTGCGAGGTGTGCGCCCGGCCACCGTAACCGCGGTCCGCCTCCCGGTGCGTCAGACCGGGTGGCCGAGCAGCATGCTGGGGGCGCCCGCGACGCGGGTGAGGAAGACCGTCGCGGAGTGGGGTCCGGAGAGCTTCATGCGGCGGCGGAACTCCTCCGGCTCCACCGCGGAACCGCGCTTCTTGACGGTCAGCACGCCGACCCCGCGCTCCCGCAGCAGGGCCTTGAGCCGCTTCAGGTGGAACGGCATCACGTCGGTGATCTCGTAGCTGCGGGCGAAGGGTGTGCGGTGCAGTTCGTCCGCGGTCAGGTAGGCGATGGTCGGGTCGATCAGCCGCCCGCCGACCTCCCGCGCGACCTCGGCGACCAGGTGGGCGCGGATCACCGCGCCGTCCGGTTCGTGCAGGTAGCGGCCGACCGGGCCGGGCTCGGGGTCGGGCAGCCCGGCGCCCCGGAG
>NZ_BAAHCA010001601.1:0-651 GCF_054776295.1 Streptomyces sparsus | reverse complement strand
CGGCCCCGACGCGTCCCTCCGGGCGTGAGCAGCCGTCCGGCGGGACGCGCCGGGGGCGAGGCGGGACGCGACCGGACCGCCCCGGAGACCCGCCCGTCTCAGGGGTTCGTGGCCGGGCGGTGCCAGGGGCTGACGCTGATCCGTCCGGTGGTACCCAGGTCCATCGTGCCGTCAGGCGTGGTCAGTTGGCCCGGATCACCGGCGGCCGGGGCGACTTCCAGGTAGTGCCCCACGTCGGCGGCCCGGTCGCTCGCGGTGACGGTGTTGCGCCACGCGACGGCGGCCCGGGCCCGTTCGCCGGGCTTGAGGGTCACCGGGCGGGGCTCGGCCTCGAAGGTGGCGTCGGTGTGGATGGAGGAGCGGCCTTCGATGACCCGCACGTCGATCTGCTTCCGCTCGTCGTCGAGCGCTCTGAGCGACGGGTAGCCGGACACCGTCACCGGTCCGTCGCCGCAGTTGGCCATCGTCACCGTCATGACCCGCAGGCCCATCGCCGCGCTCGGCACCTCGGTGCCCATCTCCACCCCCGAGCTGGGACAGCCCGGCACGGCGCCGGACAGCGAGCCCGGTGGGGACTGCCCGGCCGGGCCCGGCGGGGGTGAACTCCCGTTGCCCGCCGGGGTGCCGCAGCCGGACGCCAGCACGGCGAGC
>NZ_BAAHCA010001600.1:0-653 GCF_054776295.1 Streptomyces sparsus | reverse complement strand
AGCCGGGCGGCAGCGTACGCAGCGCCCGGGCCAGCCAGCCGGCCAGCAGGAGCAGGGCGACGGCGGAACTGCCGTACTGGAGGTGGGAGTACAGCGGCCATCCGGCGACGACGTGGTCCAGCACCGGCACGGCGCGTACGCCCCAGCGGCCCGGGTGCGTGAACGCGTCCCAGACGACGTGCGTCATCGCGCCCAGGGCAGCCGAGACGGCGAACCAGCCGGCGAGCGGCAGCACCGCCCGGCCCCGCCAGCGCCCCCAGCCCGCCAGGCGGCCGACCCGGCCCTGCACGCCGCCCGGCAGCAGTGCCACCAGGGTGCCGCGGACCAGCAGCCAGCAGACCACCAGCAGACCGGCCACCACCACGTCCAGGGTCAGCACGCCCACCGCGGAATGGGTGACCTCGCCCAGCCGCATCACCCCGGGAGCCACGCTGTCGGCGAAGTACACGGTGTCCGGCGCCATCGTGCCGGCGACCAGCGCGGAGGGCACCAGCGGCCCGCGTCCGCCACCGTCCCGCCGGATACCGGGCAGGGCGGCCACCGCGTGGCTGAGAGTGAAGGGCATGCGGACATTCTCGCCGAAGCCCGCGGCCTCCGGCCCACCGGCCGGCCCGCTGTGGACGGGTCGCGGGACGGGCCGGGGGGACGGGCCG
>NZ_BAAHCA010001599.1:0-653 GCF_054776295.1 Streptomyces sparsus | reverse complement strand
CGCCGCGGAGCTGCGCGGGGAACTGACGGCCCTGGGCGCGGAGGTCACCGTCGCCACGTGCGACGTGTCCGACCGCACCTCCCTGGCCGCGCTGCTCGCCCGCGTCCCCGCCGAGCACCCGCTGACGGCCGTCGTGCACACCGCCGGCGTCCTGTCCGACGGCATCGTCCCGTCGATGACGCCCGAACGGCTCGCCGAGGCGCTGCGGCCCAAGGCCGACGCGGTGGTGGCCCTGCACGAACTGACCCGTGACCTCGACCTGACCCGGTTCGTGGTCTTCTCCTCGGTGGCCGGCACCTTCGGCGGCGCCGGACAGGCCAACTACTCCGCCGCCAACGCCTTCCTGGACGCCTTCGCCCGCCACCGCCGCGACCTGGGGCTGCCTGCCGTGTCGCTGGCCTGGGGCACCTGGCTGCCGGACGCGGGCATGACCGCGGAACTCACCGGCGCCGACCGCGAGCGGCACGCCCGCACCGGCATGGTGCCCCTCGGACCCGACCGGGGCATGCGGCTGCTGGACGCCGGAAGCGAGTCCGACCGGGCCGCCCTGCTGCCCATGGACCTCGACCAGGCCGCTCTGCGCACCCACCACGACGCGCTGCCCGCGCTGCTGCGCCCCCTGGCCAAGGCCCCGACCCGGCGGCGGGCCGGTA
>NZ_BAAHCA010001598.1:0-653 GCF_054776295.1 Streptomyces sparsus | reverse complement strand
CGCGCAACTGCGCGCCCTGCCGCGCGCCGGGCGCCGGGCGGTGGTGATGACGATGGGCGCCCTGCACGAGGGGCACGCGGCGCTGGTCAGGTCCGCCCGCAAGCGCGTCGGCGCGGACGGGCACGTGGTGGTGACGGTCTTCGTCAACCCGCTCCAGTTCGGCGCCGGCGAGGACCTGGACCGCTACCCGCGCACCCTGGACGCCGACCTGGAACTGGCCGCAGCCGCGGGCGCCGACACGGTGTTCGCCCCCTCGGTGGAGGAGGTCTACCCCGGCGGTGAGCCGCAGGTGCGGATCACCGCGGGCCCGATGGGCGAGCGCTACGAGGGCGCCGCCCGGCCCGGCCACTTCGACGGCATGCTGACGGTCGTCGCCAAGCTCCTCCACCTCACCGCGCCCGACCTGGCGTTCTTCGGGGAGAAGGACGCCCAGCAGCTCGCCCTGATCACCCGCATGGTCCGCGATCTGAACTTCCCCGTGGAGGTCGTCGGCGTGCCGACCGTGCGTGAGGAGGACGGGCTGGCGCTGTCCAGCCGCAACCGCTACCTCTCGCCGGCCGAGCGGCGCATCGCGCTCGGACTGTCCCGGGCACTGTTCGCCGCCCGGGACCGGCTCACCGCCGAGCAGGCGCTCGCCGCCGGTGCCGCCGCGG
>NZ_BAAHCA010001597.1:0-654 GCF_054776295.1 Streptomyces sparsus | reverse complement strand
CGCAGGTCCGCGTCGCCGAGCTTGCCGGTCATGCCGCTTCGTTCGCCCCACAGGCCCCAGGCCAGCGACTGGGCCCGGCGCCCCTGGGCCCGGCACCGGGCGGCGAAGGCGTCGAGGAAGGCGTTGGCGGCCGAGTAGTTGCCCTGCCCGACGCCGCCGAGGGTCCCGGCGAGGGAGGAGAACAGGACGAGTGCCGCGTCGGTTCCGCTGGTCAGTTCGGCCAGCAGCACCGCCGCGTCCGCCTTGGCGCGCAGCACCGTGTTGACGCGCTCGGGCGTGAGCGACTGCACGATGCCGTCGTCGAGCACACCCGCCGTGTGCACGACGGCGGTGAGCGGCCGGTCGGCGGGGAGGGTGGCGAACAGCGCGGTGAGGGCGTCGCGGTCGGCGACGTCGCAGGCCTCGACCGTGACGTGGGCGCCGTGTCCGCGCAGTTCCTCGCACAGTTCGGTCATGCCCTCGGCTGCGGCCCCGCGGCGTCCGGCCAGGACCAGCGATCGGGTGCCGCGGGTGGTGACGAGGTGGCGGGCGATCTGCCGGGCGAGGGTGCCGGAGGCCCCGGTGATCAGAACGGTGCCGTCACCGGTGACGTCCGCCGCGGCGTCCAGACCCTGCTGGGCGTCCGGGCCCGGGGCGGGCTGCCGCGTGTCGCGG
>NZ_BAAHCA010001596.1:0-656 GCF_054776295.1 Streptomyces sparsus | reverse complement strand
GAGACGCGCCACGTCGTCACCGCCCAGCAGCACCCGCCCCGCCGTCGGCCGCAGCAGCCCGGCGACCAGCCGCAGCAGGGTCGACTTGCCGCAGCCGTTGAGGCCGATCAGCGCGGTCAACTCCCCCGGCTCGATACTCAGATCGACGTTCCGCAGCACCGGGCGGCCGGGGTAGCCGAAGGTGAGCCCCGCCACCTCGATGCCCACCCGCGAGCCGGTCGTCGCTGTCTCCGCAGCCGGGATCACACCTGTCATCGCCGCCCTCACCGTCCTTCGTCCACCGGGCTCCCGGTGCGTCTCGTGTGTCGTGTCAGGTTCCGCGGGGCCGACCCGCCTGCCGGGCGGGTCGGCCCCCGCCCGATGCCCGGACCGTGTGGTCAGTGCGAGCGCTCGGGTGCGCGGCGCACCACAATCAGCAGCAGCACCGCGCCCACGCAGGTGGTGACCGCGCCCACCGGCAGCGCCAGCCGGTCGGAGTGGAGCACCGTGGCCAGGAAGCGCCCCAGGAGCTGGGCGACCGCGTCGGCCCCGACCACCACCACGGCGCCGGTGAGCGCGGCCCCCGGCAGCGTGACGCGCAGGTCGGCGCCGAACAGGGCGACCGCCACGTGCGGCACCAGCAGCCCGACGAAGCCCAGCGCACCGACGGCCGCGAC
>NZ_BAAHCA010001595.1:0-656 GCF_054776295.1 Streptomyces sparsus | reverse complement strand
CAAAGGCGACACGCCGGTGGCCGTGCGCGATCAGGTGCGCGGTGCCCTGCTCGGCGCCCTCCCGGTTGGCGCTCAGTACGCGGTCGGCGGCCAGCCCGGCCGCCGGACGGTCCAGGAAGACGAGCGGCAGCCCGCCCTCCTGCTCCCGGCGCAGCCGGGCGTGGTCCGCGTCCGCTGCCGGCACCACCAGCAGTGCGGCGACCTGCCGGGCGAGGAAGGACGAGATCACCGCCCCCTCCTGCTCCGCCGACTCACCCGACGACCCCACCAGCAGGGTCAGGCCGTGCTGCCGAACCGCCGCCTCGACCGCGCCGGCGACCGTGCCGAAGAAGGGGTTGCCCATGTCGGGCACGACCAGGCCGACCGTGGAGTCACTCGTACCGGCGCGCATGTTGCGGGCCATGAGGTTCGGCCGGAAACCCAGCTCCGCGACCGCGGCCAGGACGCGGGCGCGGGTGTCCTCGGCGACCGGCCCGTCCCCGTTCAGCACCCGCGAGACCGTCTTCGCGCTGACGCCGACCCGCCTCGCCACATCCGACAGGGTCGGCCGCCGCTGGCTGCCCTTCCGCACCACAGTCCGTCCGCCGAGTCCTACCGGTCCGCCGGGGCACCACCCCTGCGCCGGGCCCGTCCCGCCCGGCGCCGCGCACTGCCGG
>NZ_BAAHCA010001594.1:0-657 GCF_054776295.1 Streptomyces sparsus | reverse complement strand
GAGATCGGCTACGCGGCGCTCGACCAGGCCGCCAGCGCGCCCGCGCTCCAGCGGGTCTGGGACGACGTCGCCGCCTACGCGCCCTACTACGGCAGCGTGCACCGGGGCGCCGGGCACCTCTCGCAGCTCTCCACCGACCTGTTCGAGCAGAGCCGGGCCACCGTCGCCGCGTTCCTCGGCTGCCGCCCGGACGACCAGGTCGTCTTCACCCGCTCCACCACGGACTCGCTGAACCTGCTGGCCGCCGCACTGCCGTCGGACACCACCGTCTTCGTCTTCGAGACCGAACACCACGCCGCGCTGCTGCCGTGGCGCCGCCACCGGACCGTCTGCCTCGCCGCCCCGCGCTCCCCGCTGCACGCGGTGGCGGCGCTGGAGGAGGCGCTGCACGCCGCCGCCGAGGGCCCCAAGCTGGTGTGCGTCACAGGCGCGTCCAACGTCACCGGCGAACTGTGGCCGGTCCGGGAACTGACCCGGGCCGCGCACCGCCACGGCGCGCGGCTGGTGCTGGACGCCGCGCAGCTGGCCCCGCACCACCCGGTGGACCTCGCAGAGCTGGACGCCGACTGGGTCGCGCTCTCCGGACACAAGCTGTACGCGCCGTTCGGTGCCGGCGTGCTGGCAGGGCGTGCCGACTGGCTGCGGGACGCCGAGCCC
>NZ_BAAHCA010001593.1:0-659 GCF_054776295.1 Streptomyces sparsus | reverse complement strand
CCGCGCCCGCGTCGGCGGCCAGCCCGGCCAGCCGGGCCGCCACCGCGCCGAAGTCGCACACCCCGGTGGTGCCGACGTGGATCGCCGCGACCCCGTTCACCGCCGGTTCGTACTCGCCGATCTGGCACGGGCCCAGCTCCCGCACCGGAATGCCGTTCTGCCTGCCGCGCTGCGCCAGGGCGTGCAGCCGGGGCAGCTCCGAGCGGCGGGTGGCCACCACGAGCTTGCCGGTGAGGCGGTGCGGCACGTCGTGCTCGGCGCAGAACTTCACCATCTCCGCGGCGCCCTGCACCGCGAACCTGGCCTTGTACGAGCCCGGGCGGTAGTAGACGCCGCTGTGGATCACCCCGCTGTTGCGGCCCGTCTGGTGCCGGGCCGGGCCGCCCTCCTTCTCCAGGACCACGACCCGCACCCCGGGCCGGGCACGGGTGAGGGCGTACGCCGTCGACAGGCCGATGATGCCGCCGCCGACCACCAGCACGTCGCAGTCGTACGTGCGGCTCCCGGCGCGGGTCCGTGCTCCGTTGCTCACTGCCACCACGTACCCATCATGGGCGAGGGCACTGACATCTCCGGCCCCCGTCCCCGGTCCCGTGCCCCGTCCCGCCCCCGGTCACCGCGACACCGCCGGGCACCCGGCGGCGGCCCGGGCGTGCGGG
>NZ_BAAHCA010001592.1:0-660 GCF_054776295.1 Streptomyces sparsus | reverse complement strand
CCCCGCGGGCCGCCGCGCACATGCCCAGCCGGACCTGGGCCCGTCGGTGGCCCCGCTCGGCGGCCCGCTCGTACCAGCGCTCGTGCTCCGGCACCTCCGAGGACTGCTCGAGCTGCTCACCTTCCTGGCCGGCGGCACGCTCCAGCAGGGAGGCGAGCCGGAACGCGCCCTCCACGCTGCCGCCGTCGGCGGCCTGCCGCAGCCGGCTCTCCGCACCGCGGACGTCGCCGGCGCGCTGGAGAGCGATCGCCACCTGGAGCGCCGCCTCGCAGTGTCCGGCCTCGGCGGCCTGCCGGTACCAGCGCAGAGCCGCCCGCTCGTCACCCCGGCCGGCGTACAGGATGCCCAGGTTGAAGGCGGCGTCCACGCTGCCGCCCTCGGCCGCCTTCGAGAACCACGGCTCGGCGCTGTCCGCGTCCTGACGCTGGAGCAGCAGCACGGCGAGCGCGTTGGCCGCCTCGATGTGCCCCGCGTAGGCGGCGCGCCGGTACCACTGCTCGGCCTGCGCGCTCCGCCCCTGACCGGCGCAGAGCAGGCCGAGGTTGAAGGCGCCGTTGACGTCGCCGGCGTCCAGCGCGGAGCGGTACCACCGCTCCGCGGACTGGAGTTCGCCGCGGTCGGCGTGCAGTGCGCCGAGCGCGTTGGCGGCGTTGCCGTCGC
>NZ_BAAHCA010001591.1:0-660 GCF_054776295.1 Streptomyces sparsus | reverse complement strand
CGCCCGCCCCGGCGCTGCCGCCGCTCCCGCCGCGACCTCCGAGCCGTCGGCCGCTCCGACACCCTCCGCCGGTATTCCGACGCAGCCTGCTGCGCCGACCGCGCCGGCCGAGGCTGCGGCGGCGCAGATCCAGCTGGTCGACGCCGCCGAGTCGACAGCGGTGCAGACCGCCGACGAAACGGTTGACCGGTTGCTCGACGAGGGGCGCTCACCCTCCGACATCCTGCTGCTCACAACCGGTCAGCAGCACCCGTGGGCCCAGCACGAGCTGAGCTTCGGCGAGGACGCCTACTGGCGTCAGCAGACTGCCGGTGACGACGTGTTCAGCGCGCACGTGTCGGCGCTCTCCCGTACCACCGGCCGACCCGTGGTGGTGCTGGCCGTCAACGGTGGCACGGACGCCGAGGTCGGCGCGGCACTGCCGGCCGCTCTGGAGCGGGCCGGCGTCCAGCTTGTCGTCTGCGGTGACGCCGCACGGCTGCGCCGTCTGCTCTGACGGGTAGCAGGGGCTGTGCTGAGAGCAGCCCCTGCCGCACCTGGGCGCCTCGACGGTGTCGGAGGTGGCGAGGAGGCGACCCGGGCAGTCCCGGCACGTTGCGCGTGGCTGCTCCGGTTCGCTCGCCGGCGCTCCGGCGAGCCGCCGCTGCCCGGGTACGGCCG
>NZ_BAAHCA010001590.1:0-661 GCF_054776295.1 Streptomyces sparsus | reverse complement strand
CGACGGGTCCCTCGGCGGGCGCCTCGGTGCCGGCGCCGAGCGCCGCCGCGGTGCGGACCTGCTCCGGGTCGTGGTCCCGCAGGTGCACGGTGACGCCGCGCGCGGACAGGGCGAGGGCCACGGAGGTGCCGACGAGTCCGGTGCCGATGACGAGTGCGGTGCGCATTACTGGGCGATGTCCTTGCGGAGAGCGGCAGCCGCGCCGAGGTAGACGTGCGACACGGCTGTTCTGGGCAGGTCTGTCTCGACGTGGGCGAGCACCCGGACGACCCTCGGCATCGCGCCGGGGATGTCGAGTTCCTGGGCGCAGATGAGCGGCACGTCCGCCATCCCGGTGCTGCGGGCGGCCGCGGCGGGGAAGTCGCAGCGCAGGTCGGGGGTGGCGGTGAACCAGATGCTGATCAGGTCGTCGGTGCCGAGCGCGTTGCGCTCCAGTACGGCGGTGAGCAGCTCGGCGACGCGTTCGCGCATCTCCTCGGCGTCGTCCCGTTCCAGTTGCACGGCGCCCCGCACCGCTCGTACCGCCACTGTGCCGCTCCCTTGGCTTCCGGTCGGCCGTCCGACCACGCTGTTGCCTGTGCCTGTGCCGCCGTGCCCCGCCCGGGTCTTCGGGACGCGGCGCGTTGCCGGCCGGGCGCGGGGCCCGGTGCCGGCCCCGGAC
>NZ_BAAHCA010001589.1:0-662 GCF_054776295.1 Streptomyces sparsus | reverse complement strand
TGCCCTGCGGCGGAGCACTCGGGCACGGCTGCGGCCCCCTCGTACTGACCCGCGAGACCGGCCGCGACCTCTCCGGCGCCACGGTGGCCGTGCCCGGCGAGCGGTCCACCGCGTACCTGCTGTTCCGTCTGTGGGCCGCGGCGGAGGTGCCCGGCGGGGTCGGTGAGGTGGTGGTGCTGCCCTTCGACGAGATCATGCCCGCGGTCCGGGACGGCCGGGTGGACGCCGGCCTGGTCATCCACGAGGCCCGGTTCACCTACCACCACTACGGCCTGCACCGCCTCGCCGACCTGGGCGAGCACTGGGAGCGGACCACCGGACTGCCCATCCCGCTGGGCGCGATCATCGCCAAGCGCTCCCTGGGCCGGCCCACTCTGGACGCGCTCACCGCAGCCGCCCGCGCCTCCGTCCGGATGGCCTGGGACGACCCGCAGGCGTCCCGCGCCTACGTGCGGGAGCACGCCCAGGAGATGGACCGGGAGGTCGCCGAGCAGCACATCGGCCTCTACGTCAACGACTTCACCGCCGACCTGGGCGAGTCCGGGGCGGCGGCGGTACGCGGCCTGCTCACCCGCGCCGCCGCCGAGGGCCTCGTCCCGCCGATCAGCCCGGACGCGTTGACCCTGCCGCGTTGACCCTGCCGCGCCGACGCCGGTGCGGGG
>NZ_BAAHCA010001588.1:0-663 GCF_054776295.1 Streptomyces sparsus | reverse complement strand
GAGCCCGGCCGCTGGGACGACGTGGTGCCGGTCGGCGAGTCGATGCCGTTCCCCGGCGCACGAGCAGGCGGCCGAGCTGCGCTCGACGGCCGGCGCCGAGGCCGCGCAGGTCCGGGACGAGGCACGGGAGAAGCTGGCCGAGGCCGAACGGCGGTGCGCGGAGCTGCTCGCCGAGCAGGAACGCGGGCACAAGGCCGCACTTGACGCTCAGGAACGCGAACAGGCCGCAGCTGAAGCCGAGTCGGGCGAACGTGTCGCCGCGCTGGAACAGGCGGGCGAGACGGCCAGGTCGGAGTCGAAGCAGGCGTGGACGCAGGCCGACGAGGCGGCGCGGCAGCAGGTGGAGCAGGCCGAGGAGCAGGCCGAGGAGTTGCGGCGCGAGGCGCGGGTGCACGCGGACCGGGTGGAGCGGGAGACCGAGCGGGTGCTGCGTGAGCACTCCGAGCGCCAGGAGGAGCTGCGGGCGCACCTGCACCACGTCCGCGCCAGCCTCGCCGCCCTGACCGGCCGTGGCCACGAGCAGTTCCCGTCCGACGAACAGGACCCGTCCGACGAACAGGACCGGTCCGACGAACAGGCCGCCGACCACCCCGAACCCGCGGAGGCCGACCTCGCCGACGCGCCCTCCGCCGAGCCCGCCGGTGATCGCCCGCGTGCGGACGG
>NZ_BAAHCA010001587.1:0-664 GCF_054776295.1 Streptomyces sparsus | reverse complement strand
CGGACGGACCAGCGTCACCGTGCGCCCCTCCAGCAGGAAACCGCGCGGGGCCAGCGGGAACACCCGCTGCTTGCCGTAGCGGTCCTCCAGCGTCACCGTCGGCCCCTCGGCCGTCTTCTCGCAGCGCAGCACGGCCCCGCAGAAGCCGGTGGTGACCTCTTCTACGACGGTTCCCGGGTCGGCCGGAACCTCCGGGGCGGGCTTGCTCTTCTTCCACGGCGGTGTCAGATCCGGGCCGTAACTCCTGCTGCGCATGACCGCCATTGTGCTACCCGGCGGCGAAACGACGGGCCAGCTCCTCCCGTTGGGCGTGTACGAAGGCGGCGTCCACCACCGCGCCGTGCCCCGGCACGTACACGGCGTCCGGACCGCCCAGCACCAGCAGCCGGTCCAACGCGGCCGGCCAGCGGGCGGGGTGGGCGTCCGGACCGGCCTGCGGCTCACCGGACTGCTCGACCAGGTCGCCGCAGAACACCACGTCCGGTTCTCCCGGCACCAGCACCGCCAGGTCGTGCCCGGTGTGCCCGGGGCCGACGTTGGCGAGCAGCACGCGGCGGTCGCCGCCGAGCGACACCGTCAGCTCGCCGGACACCTGGTGGTGCGGGGCGACCAGCACGTCGGCCGCCTCCGCCGCCGCGTCGGCCGGTACCCCGTGCCGGACGGC
>NZ_BAAHCA010001586.1:0-667 GCF_054776295.1 Streptomyces sparsus | reverse complement strand
GGACGCGTGCGGGGCGACGGGTGCGGGGGCGACGGTGCGGGCTCGGGGCCTGCTCGCGCGGGGTCCGGTCAGACGGGTTGGCCAGACGGGGTTCAGACGGGGTCCGGTCAGACGGGGTTCGGTCAGACGGGGGGCTGTAGCAGCGGCCCGGGCGGGGAGTCGGCCACCGCCTCGGCCACCGACGGGTACGTGCGCAGCACGGCGTCGGCCCCGCTCACCCTGAGCAGCCGCCGAACCCCGGCGGACGGCGCGGCGAGCCGCAGATCACCCTCCGCGTGGGCGTGGAGCAGCACGTTCAGCGCGGTCGAGTCGGCGAACGTCACGCCGGACATCTCGGCCACCGTGCAGACACCGTGCTCGCGGTCACCGCCGGCGAGCGCCTCACGCAGTACCTCGACCGTGTCGAGGTCGAGCTCCCCTTCGAGGACCACCACCTCGGCGCCACTCTCGACGTAACGGGCTGCGACGGCGGCGCGGGGACGGCCGGAACCGGCCTGCGGACTCTCCTGCACAGATGACATGGGCTCGATTATGACGGCCCAAGCGCGTGCGGCCCACCCGTTCGGACGGCCAATCCGTGCCGACGACCGGCCGCTTCGCCCCCGCACCGCCGACGGCCGCCCCGGTACCGGTGCCCGGCGGGCGGCTCGCGGCTCCTGGTCGGGCC
>NZ_BAAHCA010001585.1:0-668 GCF_054776295.1 Streptomyces sparsus | reverse complement strand
GGCCGGCTCGGTGTGCCGGTGCTCACGCTGGTGGACACCCCGGGCGCGGCCAACGACGCCGAGGCCGAACGTTCCGGCGCCGGTGGCGCACTCGCCGAGTGCTTCGCCGCCGTCGCCGAGTCGCCCGTGCCGGTGACCACCCTGGTGGTGGGCGAAGGCGGCTCGGGAGGCGCGCTCGCCCTCGCTGCGCCGGGCAACACCTGGGTGGCGCCGGACAGTTACTTCTCCGTCATCGCCCCCGAACTGGCGGCGGCCATTCTCAAGCGCGGTCCTGAGCAGGTGCGGGACACCGCCGACCAGCTGCGCATCCGGCCTCAGGACCTGGTCGAACTGGGCATGGCCCGCGGCGTGGTGGCGGCTGCCGACCCGGGCGGCCCGGCCAGTTCGGAGAGTCGCCGGTAGGAGTCGAGCCGGTCGGCCGGGTCGTGGGTGGCGAGCGTGACGAGGAACTCGTCGGCCCCCGTCCGGTCGGCCAGCGCGGCCAGCTCGGCGGCCACCTGCGGCCCGGTGCCGTGCACCTGGGAGGCCCGGGCCTCCGCGAGGTAGCGCAGCTCGCGCGGGCCGGCTGTTGCCACCGGTACGTCGGCGGCCGGCAGCAGGGGACCGAAGCTGCCCGTGATGCGGGACCTCGCCACCGACCACGCCTCGGGCAGCTGCCGCGCGGCGGC
>NZ_BAAHCA010001584.1:0-668 GCF_054776295.1 Streptomyces sparsus | reverse complement strand
CGGCCTGGGCCTCGTCGGCGCCTGCGACCTGTCCGCCGCCTCCCGCCGGGCGTCGTTCGCCTTCACCGAGGTCCGCATCGGCGTCGCGCCCGCCGTCATCTCCCTGCCGCTGCTGCCCCGCCTCGACCCGCGCGCCGCCACCCGCTACTACCTCACCGGGGAGCGGTTCGACGCCGCCGAAGCCGCCCGCATCGGCCTGATCACCGCGGCCGGCGAGAGCACCGCCAACACGCTGCACCCGATGCTCGACGCGCTGCGCCGCTGCTCCCCGCAGGGCCTGGCGGAGGCCAAGAAGCTCGTCACGGCCGAGATGCGGCGCGCCTTCGACCGGGACGGCGACACCCTCGCCGCCCTCTCCACGCGGCTGTTCGGCTCGGACGAGGCCCGCGAGGGGATGGCCGCCTTCCTCGAACGCCGGGACCCCGCATGGGCGCTGTGACCGCCCCCAAGCAGGACCGCAGCCGCGCCACCCGGCAGCGGCTCCTGGAGTCAGCGGTGAGCTGCCTCGCCGAGCACGGCTGGTCCGGCAGCACCGTCACGGTGGTCGCCGAGTACGCCGGGGTGTCGCGCGGCGCGGCCCAGCACCACTTCCCGACCCGCGAGGACCTCTTCACCGCGGCCGTCGAGTACGTCGCGGAACGCCGCTCGGCCGCGCTGGCCGCGCTGCC
>NZ_BAAHCA010001583.1:0-671 GCF_054776295.1 Streptomyces sparsus | reverse complement strand
CCCAGCCGGTCCCGGCCCAGCCGCACGCCGAGCGCGGTCGCCGTGTCGTCGTCCAGCGCCACCCGGCGCTGCGCGCGGGACGCCCACAGCACCGCCGGCAGCATCACCAGCAGGGTCCAGCCCAGCGGCCCGGCCTGCTCCCAGCCGCGCCCGTTGAGTGAGCCGGTCATCCACACCGTCGCCTGCTGGGCGACCATCTGGTCGCCCTTGGTCAGGAACAGCTGGGTGACCGAGCGCAGCGCCACCGCGAAGCCGATGCCGATCAGCACGAAACGCGCGGCGTGCAGGCCGCCGCGCCAGGCGAAGACGTAGACGAGCGCGGCGGCGAGCAGCCCGCCGGCGACGGACAGGTACGGCAGCACGGCGTAGGAGGTGACGCCGAAGGTCATCGCGCCGACGGTGAGCGCCGACGCGCCCTGCGAGACGCCGATGATGTCGGGGCTGGCCAGCGGGTTGCGGGCCACGGTCTGGATGAGCCCGCCCGCCACCCCGAGCGCCGCACCGACCAGCAGGCCGACGACCACCCGGGGCAGCCGCAGGGTGCCGACGACCAGTTCGGCGGGGGAGTCCCGCCCGGTCAGCACCGCCACGACCTCGGCGGGCGCCACGGTGGACTCGCCGAAGCTCAGCGCGGCGACCACCGCCGCGCACAGCAGCGCCAGCAGGACGGC
>NZ_BAAHCA010001582.1:0-671 GCF_054776295.1 Streptomyces sparsus | reverse complement strand
GCCATCGCCGCCATCGCGGGCTCCGGCGGCATGATGTCCGTGCCGCTGTCCGCCCAGGACACCCGCGCCCGGTTGCAGCCCTGGGCCGACCGGCTCGCCGTCGCCGCGGTCAACGGACCGGCCTCCGTGGTCGTCTCCGGGGAGGCCGACGCGCTGGCCGAGCTGTTCACCGCGCTCACGGCTGACGGCGTGCGGGCCCGCAAGATCGCCGTCGACTACGGCTCGCACTCGCCGCAGGTCGAGGCGATCCGGGACACCGTGCTCGACGCCCTCGCGGACCTCGAACCCCGCGACGCCGAGATCCCGTTCCGGTCCTCGCTCACCGGCGACTGGCAGGACACCACCGCACTCGACGCCGCCTACTGGTACACCAACCTGCGCGAGACCGTCCGCTTCGAGGAGGCGGTGCGCGGCCTCGTCGCGGCCGGCCACCGCACCTTCCTGGAGGTCGGCCCGCACCCGGTGCTGTCCGTCGGGCTGCGCGAGACCCTGGAGGACACCGGCACCAGCGGCGCCGTGCTCGGTTCGCTCCGCCGCGACCAGGGCGGGCTCCGCCAGTTCCTGGCCGCGGTGGCCGAGGCACACGTGCACGTCGTCGCCGTGGACCGGGACGCCGTCTTCGCACCGACCGGCGCACGCCGCACCGAACTGCCGACCTACGCCTTCCAGCG
>NZ_BAAHCA010001581.1:0-672 GCF_054776295.1 Streptomyces sparsus | reverse complement strand
CAGACCCTGGACGGCCTGCCCGGCACGGGGCACACACTGCTCGGCGCCGACCTCGCCGACCCCGCGCAGGCCGCCGCACTGGTCGCGGACGCCGCCCAGGCGCTCGGCGGCATCGACGTGCTGGTCAACAACGCGGCCGTCAACACCGCGCACCCGCCCGCCACGACCGGGTTCGACGAGTGGGTGGCGGCCTGGCAGCAGCACACCGCGGTCAACCTGCTCGGCACCGCACACGTGAGCCACCAGGCCGCCCGACTCATGATCGAGCAGGGCCGCGGCGGGCGCATCGTCAACATCGGTTCCCGGGGCGCCGTCCGCGGTGAACCCGACCATCCCGCCTACGGCGCCACGAAAGCAGCCGTGCACTCGCTCGGGCAGTCGCTGGCGGTGGCCCTCGCCCCGCACGGCATCGCGGTGGCGACGGTCGCCCCCGGCTTCTTCCGGACCGAGCGGGTGGCCGACCGGCTGAGCGGCGGGTCCGGGGAGGCGATCGCGGCACAGAGCCCGTTCGGGCGGGTAGCCGAAGCTGAGGAGATCGCCTCCGCGGTGCTCTGGCTGGCCTCCCCCTCGGCGCAGTGGGCCTCGGGCACCGTCCTGGACCTCAACGGCGCGTCCCACCTGCGCCCCTGACACCGGCCGCGCCGGACCGGCCCCCGGGCGCCGAGCGGGCGG
>NZ_BAAHCA010001580.1:0-676 GCF_054776295.1 Streptomyces sparsus | reverse complement strand
CGCGACGCGTTCGCGGCCGCCTTCCCACCCGGCGAGGGCTGGGCGGCGGCGGTACTCGCCGAGGGCACGCTCGAAGCGGCCGGGGACGGCTACCGCTTCGCCGACGAGGAGTTCGGCGACTGGCTCCAGGGCCGGCACCTCGACGTCGACGGGGCCCTCGACACCCTCGTCCACCACCGCTCCGCCCAGGACCCGCTGCCCGTTCCCCACCACCGCATCGGGCCCGTCGTGGAAGCCCTGCTCCTGCTCGACCGCACCGGCGGCCCGCAGGCGCTCGCCCGCCGGCTCCGCCCACTCGCCCTGCCGACCGACCGCGACACGGAAGCCGCCTGGTGGGCGGCACACCTGCTCGGTGAGACGCTGCTGCGCCTGCCGGACGCCGGCCCCTACATGCCGGTGCTGCGCACGCTCGCCGCCCGGCTGGTCCGGCACGGCCAGGAACCCGGCTTCGGCCCGTCGTTCTGGAACGCCCTGCCGCTCACCACCGACCGGGCCTGCGAACTGCTGCGCCAACTCCTGCCGCTCGACCCGGGACCGCCCGCCACCGGCGACCGGTTCCTGGACGCCGCGGCGGCCCGGCTCGCCGGTGAACCCGGGACCGCCCGGCGGGCCGTCTGCCGCTGGTTCGACGACGACCGGCCGCTGCGGGCCTCCGGCGCGACAATGGCCACCGCAG
>NZ_BAAHCA010001579.1:0-677 GCF_054776295.1 Streptomyces sparsus | reverse complement strand
CGCCTGGTTGGCGCCCTTGCCGCCGGCGGTGGTGGCGAGGTCACCGCCGAGCACCGTCTCCCCGGCCGCCGGCCGGCGCGCCACGGTGACGGTCAGGTCCGCGTTCGCCGAACCGACCACCAGCACGTCCAGGGCGCGGCCGGTCACGGGCGGGTCTCCCCGTCCAGGTAGAGCCAGGCGCCCTGGTGGCGGAGGAAGCGGCTGCGCTCGTGCAGGTGCCCGGCCCGGCCGTTCTCCACGTAGTGCGCCCGGAACTCGACGACCCCTTCCTGGTGGAAGGCGGAGCCTCCGGCCTCGTCGAGCACCTCCAGTCCGGTCCAGCGCAGCGCCTGGTCGAGGTCCAGCCGCCCGGGCCGGGTCCGGGGGTGCCAGCTGCGCAGCAGGTAGGGCTCGTCGCGGAGCGCGAAGGCCGTGTACCGGGAGCGCATCAGGCGTGCCGGGGAGGCCGCCCCGGTGCCCCGGTGCAGCGGGCCGCAGCAGTCCGCGTAGCGGTCGGGCAGACCGCAGGGGCACGCCTCGGCGGAGGGGTCGGGACGTCGGGAGGACGAGGTGCGTCGAGCCATGCGACCAGTGTCGCCCGAAGGGGCGCGGCTGCGGGCTGCCGGGTCAGTCGCTGCCGGGCACGGCAGCCCGGCGGGCGACGCCGCGGGCCCACAGCACCAGCGGGACCTGGAGCG
>NZ_BAAHCA010001578.1:0-678 GCF_054776295.1 Streptomyces sparsus | reverse complement strand
GGACGCCGTCGGGGCGCGGCCGGCCCACCCGTGCACGGCCCGTGCGGCGCCGGGCCGACGGGTTACCCGCCGGTTCACGCCACCCCGGGCCACCCCGTGCGGCACGATGCCGGGATGGACGCCGTACGGGTGGCGCTGCTGCGCGAGGTGCTCGCCGGAACGGAGTGGCTGCACGCCACCCGCAGGTTCGCCGGCTCGATCCGGTCCTCCGTCACGCCGCACGGCGGCGGCCTGCTGCTGGTGGGTGGCGATACCTACGAACCGTGGCACCTGGCCGCTCACCTGGACGACGAGGCGGCCTGGTCGGGCCTGCCGGAGCTGGCCCCCACCCTGGTCAGGCACCGCGTGCCGGCCGCCGCCCCGGCCCATCTGGCCGTGGGGCTGGCACGCCTGGAGTCGGCCGGCCGCGGCGAGACGCTGCTGGTGGTGGCCCCGGAAGAGCCGGGGGACGCGTTGCTGGAGCGGGTACACGACGCGCGGCGGGCGGGCTGCGGAGTCTTCACCATGGACGCCGGCCGCCCGGACACCGCGGAGCTGCGCGGGCTGGCCAACGACGCGCTCACCGCCCACCTGGCGGACCTGGACCTGGACACCGCTCAGCACCTGGTCAGTGCCGCCGCCGGTGAGAACGGGCCGCCGCCCGGCCGCGGTCGCCGGTTCCGGGACCGGCTGTCCCGC
>NZ_BAAHCA010001577.1:0-678 GCF_054776295.1 Streptomyces sparsus | reverse complement strand
CCACCGCCGACACCGAACGCGCGGCCGCCGAACTGCGCCTGCCCCTCTCCCGGATCCGCGTGCACTGGGACCGGGCACTGCTGGCCGGCCTGGTGGAGCTGCACCACGGCGCCGTCCGCCCGGGCTGGCGGCTGCGTGCCTGGGACAGGGACGACTCGGCGGTGTTGCGCGGCTGGGTCGCGCTCTTCGACGGCTGGTCGCTCGCCAACCCGGGCCCGGAAGCAGCCGACCCGGCCCTCGCCGGAGAAGTCGTGGTGGCCGCACCGCAACTGCTGTCTGTGATGCATCTCTCCTCCGGGCCGGTCACCGAGCCGGCCCTGCTGGAACTGCTCACCCAGCGCATCGCCGAACTGCGGGCCGAACGGTCCGCGGACGGCGGCCCGGCCCCGGAACTGCCCCGCGAGGGGGAGCTCGCCGAACTGCTCGACTGGGCGCTCGACGGGCTGGCCGCCGTCGGCGCGCTCACCCGCTGCCAGGACCCGGGCGGTGCCGGCCAGGCGGTGCTCACCCCGCTCGGCAACTGGGCGGTGTGGGTCCGGCTGGAGCAGATCTGCGTGGCCGCCCTCAGTCCGGTCGGCAACATCGAGCAGCCCGCCGCCGACATGCTGCGCGGGTGCGCCCGGCTCTCCCCGGGGCCGGCCCGTGACGAGTACCGCGCGTGGCTCGCCGCCCGCCCCA
>NZ_BAAHCA010001576.1:0-680 GCF_054776295.1 Streptomyces sparsus | reverse complement strand
ACACCGGCGGCGACGGCGGCACCGGCGTCGACACGGGGTCCGACGGCGGCACCGGCGAGACCGGCGGCACGGGGGACGCCGGCAAGACGGGCGGCGGGGGCGGCACGCTCGGGTCGGTGCCGAAGGCGTTCGTCGGCACCTGGGCGGGCTCGATCACCACCGCCAACTTCGGCGTCGCCATCGACTACGAGATCACCATCAGGGGCGGCGGCGTCGGCAAGGTGGTGGCCCGGGACAGCGCGGAGCTGGGCATCGGCGGATTCGACTGCAGCGGCGACTACACCCTGGTGTCGGCCACCGAGACGACCCTCGTCCTGGACACCTCCGGCTGGGACAACCCGCACCCCGGCATCTGCGCGGACGGCTCCGACAACGAGCGGTTCACGCTCCAGGAGAACGGCAGTCTGCGCTACGAGTCGGGGGACACGAAGGCGGGCAGCCCCAAGGGCGACCTGACCAGGCAGGACTGACGCCGCCCGGGCGCCGCCCCCTCCCCGTACCCGCGCGCCTGCGACCGGTCGGCGCCGGAGCGGGCCCCCGCAGGCCGGGGCGGTCCACTGGCGTACGCTGGATCGGTCCTGACACCTCCAGGGAAGGAGCGCCCCCGGTGCCCGAGAACGCCGACCTCCAGTCCGTGCTCGACCGTGCCGCCGACGGCGGGCGCATCACCCCGGAAGAGG
>NZ_BAAHCA010001575.1:0-682 GCF_054776295.1 Streptomyces sparsus | reverse complement strand
GTGGCTGGCGCTGCGACGTGTGCTGCCCCGGCCCGTGCGCCGCCTGGTCCTGCACGAGGTGCGGGCGGTGACCGGCCTGGCCCGGTGGGTGACGCGACGGGGGCACGGCGTGCCCCCGGACGCGTACCCGGCCGGTTACGCGGGTGCCCAGGCCATGACGGTGTTCGTGCTGGTGTGGGTGCTGCTCATCGAGACGGTGGTACTGGCCCTGCTCATTCCCTGGCCGACGGTTCACCTGGTGGTTCTGGTCCTCGACGGGTACGGCCTGCTGACGGTGGTGGCCCTGCACGCGTCCTGCGTGGTGCGTCCGCACGTCGTCGAGCCGGACGGTTCCCTGCGGCTGCGCTACGGCGCGCTGCTCGACCTGCGGGTCGAGGCCGGCCAGGTGGCCTCGCTGCGGGTGGTGCGGCGCTGCCCGGGAGGCGCTCCGGTCCGGATCGGTGACGGTGGTGTCCTGGACCTCGCGGTGGACGGCCGCACCTCCCTGAGCCTGGAGTTGAGCCGTCCGGTGACGGGCGTCCGGCCGATGGGACGCCGGTTCACGGCCCGGACCGTGCACTTCCACGCCGACGACCCCGATGCGGTGGTGGCCGCGTTCACCCGGGCGACGTCCGGCCTTCCGCGCGACTGACCTGCCCGCCTGCCCGCCTGCCCGCCTGCCCGCCTGGGCCACCTGCCCGCG
>NZ_BAAHCA010001574.1:0-683 GCF_054776295.1 Streptomyces sparsus | reverse complement strand
AACAGCGGCGCGGTGAAGTCCAGGTCCAGCCCCGCGCTGACCACGACCACGGCCGGTGCCGGGGTCTGCCCGGCGGCGGCCCTGCGGTCGGCGAACGCCTCCCGGGCCCGGGCCGGCCGGTAGCCCTCCCGCCGGACCGTTTCCGCGCCGACCACGACGGCGTCCGCCAACGCCCGCAGCACTCCGAAGATCCGCATGTCGGCCGCTCCCGACAGCGGCTGCGAGCGGCCCTCGTGGTGCGCGGCGCCGTCCAGCGAGGAGACCATGTTGGCGCGCAGCCAGCCGGACCGCCCGGCGGGCGGATACGCGTACGCGTCGGCCAACTCGTCGAGGCTCCACTCGCGGTCGGCGGAATCGGACAGGTCTGCGGAAACGGGGAACAGGCGTCGCATGTGCCGCAGTGTGGCACGGGCCACTGTCGTCCCGGGCGCGCGGCCCGGCGCCGTAGAGTGAAAGACGTGCCGACCTCCGCAGCCTCCCCGCGTCCGCCCGCCCGCACCGCCGGCGAGAGCCCGGCGTCCCTGTGCGACAGGGAGCCGCACGTCCCGGCTGAGCGGCTGGTGGCGGAACTGGTACCGCCACCGCGCTTCGACTCGGTGCGCTTCGACACCTACGTGCCCGACCCGGCGCAGCCCAGCCAGGCCGAGGCCGTCGCGGTGCTGAGCGCCTTCGCCGCCGGGCTG
>NZ_BAAHCA010001573.1:0-683 GCF_054776295.1 Streptomyces sparsus | reverse complement strand
CCGGTGTTTGTGTTTCCGGGGCAGGGGGCTCAGTGGGTGGGGATGGCGGTGGAGTTGTTGGATGCTTCGCCGGTTTTCGCTGAGCGTTTTGGTGAGTGTGGGGCGGCGCTTGAGGGGTTTGTTGGGTGGTCGTTGGTTGATGTGGTGCGGGGGGTGGAGGGGGCGCCCGGTTTTGGTCGGGTGGATGTGGTGCAGCCGGTGTTGTGGGCTGTGATGGTGTCGTTGGCTGCGGTGTGGGAGTCGTTCGGGGTGCGGCCTGCTGCGGTGGTGGGGCATTCGCAGGGTGAGATCGCGGCGGCGTGTGTGGCGGGTGCGTTGTCGTTGGAGGACGCGGCGCGGGTGGTCGCGCTGCGCAGCCAGGCGATCGTGGCGTTGGCGGGTCGTGGGGGCATGGTGTCGGTGGCTCTGCCGCGCGGCAAGGCGGAGGAGTTTGTTGCCCGGTGGTTGGGTCGGGTGTCGGTGGCGGCGGTGAACAGCCCGGCTTCGACGGTGGTGTCTGGGGATGCGGACGCGCTGGATGAGTTGGTTGCTGCTGCGGAGGTTGAGGGGGTGCGGGCGCGGCGTATCGAGGTGGACTACGCCTCACACTCCTCCCACGTAGAGGCCATCGAGGCGGAGTTGGCCAAGGCGTTGTCCTCGGTGGAGGCGCAGGTCCCGGCGGTCCCGTTCCTCTCCACGGTGAC
>NZ_BAAHCA010001572.1:0-684 GCF_054776295.1 Streptomyces sparsus | reverse complement strand
CTCCGGCGGCCCCGGCGAATCCGGCGGCCCCGGCGACGGGGTCCTCGGGGGCGGCTCGGGCCGTGGGGCGGACGTCGGCAAGGGCGCCGGCACCGACGCGGGGGCGGTGTCGATGTGGACGGTGCTGGGCGACGGCCGGTTCATGGCGGTGGTCGCGCTGAACTACCTGCTGGCGACCATCTTCCTCCAGGCCTACGTGACCCTTCCCGTGGCCATGGCCCAGGACGGGTTGGGCAGCTCCGACTACGGACTGGCCATCGCGGGCAACGGCGTGCTGATCATCCTGCTCCAGATCCCGGTGACCCGGTTCATCGAGCACCGCGACCCGTCCCGCCTGCTGGTGCTGTCCTCCCTGCTGGCCGGCTACGGCTTCGGCCTGACGGCCTTCGCCGGCTCCACCGCCCTGTACGCGCTGACCATCCTGGTCTGGACGCTCGGCGAGATCATCAACTCCCCCACCCAGATGGGGCTGGTGGTGCGGCTGTCCCCGGTGCACGGACGCGGCCGCTACCAGGGCATGTACACCCTGTCCTGGTCGGTTGCCGCGCTCACCGCGCCGCTCGCCGGCGGTGTGGTGCTCGACCGGTGGGGCGCGGACACGCTGTGGACGCTCACCGCCGCCGTGGGCACCCTCGCCGCGCTCGGCTACTGGCTGCTGCTGCGCCCCGAGCGGGCCACCCGGCC
>NZ_BAAHCA010001571.1:0-685 GCF_054776295.1 Streptomyces sparsus | reverse complement strand
GGCCCAGCCGGACCCCCCGACCCCCGGCGGTGACGCCCGCATGACCACCTCCAGCACCCCACCCGCCCCCACCCCCGCCACCGGTCACCTGACCGGCACGGCACCTCCGCGGTGGCTGTGGGCGCTGCTCTTCGTCCTGGCCGGCAACATGCTGCTCGACGCCCTGGAGGTGTCGGTGGTGCTGGTGGCGCTGCCCGCGATCGCCGCCGAGTACGGCCTCGGCATCGGCGCCGTGCAGTGGGTGATGAGCGGCTTCGCCCTCGGCTTCGGCGCGGTCCTGATGCTGGGCCCGCGGATCACCGCCCGCTTCGGCCGCCGCCGGGTCTACCTGCTGGCGCTGGCCGTCTTCGCCGCCGCGTCGCTGGTCGGCGGGCTGACTGACAGCAGCGCCCTGCTCGTCGCCACCCGCGTCGTCAAGGGCGTCTGTGCCGCGCTGACCGCGCCCACCGGGCTGGCCATCATCGCCACGACCTTTCCCGAGGGCCCCCGGGCCCGCCGCGCGGTGTCGGTCTACTCGCTGTTCGGCGCGGCCGGCTTCACCGTCGGCCTGCTGCTGTCCGGCGCCCTCACCGAACTCAGCTGGCGCTGGACGCTGCTCTTTCCCGCTCCGGTCGCCCTGCTGCTGCTGTTCGCCGGCTGGCGGCTGATCCCCGGGGACCCCGCCCGCCCGCCCGGCCGCGTCCCC
>NZ_BAAHCA010001570.1:0-686 GCF_054776295.1 Streptomyces sparsus | reverse complement strand
GACGGCATGGCCGACCACCTGGAGGCCGCCGTCGAGGCGGTGCCTCAGCTGCGCCCCTACCGGCCGGGACTGCACCACGCGTTCGGCGCGGTGCGGGAACTGGCCCGAGCCGGCGGCGAGTGCGCGGTGCAGCGCATCCACGGCGACCTCCACCTCGGCCAGGCCCTGCACGGCCCGCAGGGCACCGCCACGACGGGCGGCTGGACGCTCATCGACTTCGAGGGGGAGCCGGCCAAACCCCTTGCCGAGCGCAGACGCCCGCAACCCGTGCTGCGGGACGTCGCAGGCATACTGCGGTCCTTCGACTACGCCGCCGGCCAGTCCGGCCCCACCGACCACTCCCGGCACTGGGCGACGGCCAGCCGCGACGCCTTCTGCGCCGGCTACGCCGAGGCCGGCGGCACCGATCCCCGCGAGCACGCCGCACTGCTGCGGGCGTACGAGACGGACAAGGCCGTCTACGAGGTGCTCTACGAGGCCCGGAACCGGCCGAACTGGCTGCCCGTGCCGCTCGCCGCGGTGCGTCGACTCGCCGCCGGCCACTGACCGGACCCGCCCCCGACCGTTCGCCCGCCCGCCTCCGCCGAACACCGGAACCGCCCCCGACCCCAGGGAGAACCGTCCCGTGACCGCCCGCTCCGAGGTACCGGAAACCTTCCGCCCCGCGTCCGCGCCGCCCGCCCCCC
>NZ_BAAHCA010001569.1:0-686 GCF_054776295.1 Streptomyces sparsus | reverse complement strand
CGACCTCCGCCGCGGTCGTCGCGGAGAGCCGGGCGACGGCCGGGTGCCCGGTGCCGGCGAGGGCCTCGTCGCCGTCCTGGAGGCGGCCGTTGTCGAGCAGCAGCCGGTGCCCGGCGAGTACCGCCTCGCCCTTGCCGGGTGCGGGTACCGTCCGGCCGCCGGCCAGTGGTTCGCCGAGCCCGCCGGAGAGGTCCTCGTCACCGTCGGACGGCGACCGGTGGCCGAGCCGGGTCATCTCGGCGCGCACGGTCCGCACGTCGGGCAGCCCCAGGTGCACGTCGAGCGCGTCGGCGAGCATGTTGAGCACGCGGCCGTCGGGGAAGACGAAGCGGCGGGTCATCTGGTCGGGCTTGATCGACGCCTCGAAGGGCCTCACGCGCCCTTCCCAGTTGAGGAACGCCCCGGACTTCTCCACCACGGCCGACACGGGCAGGACCACGTCGGCGCGGGCGGTGACCTCGCTGGGCCGCAGTTCGAGGCTGACGAGGAACCCGACGGCGTCCAGCGCGGCGAGCGCCCTGGCCGGGTCGGGCAGGTCGGCCACCTCGACGCCGCCGACGACGAGGGCGGCGAGTTCACCGGTGGCGGCGGCCTCGATGATCTGGCCGGTGTCCCGGCCGACGGCGCGCGGCAGTTCGGCGACGCCCCAGGCGGTGGCGGTCTCCTCGCGGGCCCGCGGGTCGGTG
>NZ_BAAHCA010001568.1:0-688 GCF_054776295.1 Streptomyces sparsus | reverse complement strand
GCGGGCGCTCCGGGAGCAGGGCCGGGGTCGGCGCCGGCCCCCGAGCCGGAGGCGTGGCCGGAACCGGAACGAGGACCGGAACCGGAACCGGCGCCCGCTTCGGGTTCGGTGGCGGGTTCGGTGGCGGGGTGGTGGTCGGGCACGGCCACCCGGGCCTGCCGGGCGGCTTCGGCGGGTGGGATGCCGTTGCCGGTCAGCCGGCACATGTGCTCCAGCACGGCTATGTCCCCGCGGGTCCAGCGCCGGTGCCGACCGTCGTGGCGCACGGCAGGGCCGATGCCGTAGCGCCGGTCCCAGGAGCGCAGCGTGGTGGGGGCGACGCCCAGCCGGCGGGCCACCGCGCCGGTGGTCATTCCGGGGGCGTCCGCGTCGAATTCCAGTGCGTCGTCCATGGCACCAGCATACGACGCACAATCGATGCAAGTTGCTGCTCCTGTGCGTCGCGTCGAATCTGGCTCCACCGGGTGCGGTGAGCTCCCGGCGGCGGCGTCACGCCGGGCCCGGACTCCACCGGGACCGTCCGGAAGCCGCCTCGGCCCACCGGCCGGGCCCTGGCCCGGTGAGAGGAGTGGCACTGATGCCGGCCACCGCAGCACACTGCCGGACCCGCCCGGCACCGCGGGCTTCGGACGCCGCCCGGACGACGGGTGAACCGCGGCTGCGCCTCGCGCACTCCGCGTCCGCGCCC
>NZ_BAAHCA010001567.1:0-689 GCF_054776295.1 Streptomyces sparsus | reverse complement strand
CGCTCGGCGGGCGCGGACTGGCGCGGCCCACCACCCGGCAGGCGTTCCAGGCGACGGCCGCGTGCGCCTTCGCGCTCGCCGCGGGGCAGGCGCTCTCCCACGAACGCTGGTACTGGGCGGTCGGCGCGGCCTGGTGGATCTTCGTGAACACCGCCTCCCGCGGTGAGACGCTGGTCCGGGGTTTCCGCCGGGTGCTCGGCACGGTGGTCGGCATCTCCGCGGGCCTGCTGGTGGCGCTGCCGGTCGACGGGGCCCCCGTGCCGACGGCGGTGATCGTCGCCGGGTGCGTGTTCGGGATCTTCTACACGGCGGCGGTCTCCTACAGCTGGATGATGTTCTTCGTCACCGTGATGGTCGGCCTGCTCTACGGCCTCTTCGGTGTGCTGCACGCCGGGCTGCTGGCGCTGCGACTGGAGGAGACCGCGGTGGGCGCGCTGGGCGCCGCGCTGGCGGTCACGCTGGTCCTGCCCCTCACCACCCACGCGACGACGCACGCCTGGATCGAGCGCTCACTGGTGTGCCTGCGGTACTGCACCGCGGACGCGGCCCGCCGCCTGGCCGGTGACACGGCCGCCGACCCGGCTCCCCGGGTCGCGGAGCTGGAGGTGCTGCTCGGCCGGGTGCGTACGGCTCTCGCCCCGCTGGTGCACCCGCTGAGTCCGCTGCGGGCCCGCAAGGCCAGGGCCCGC
>NZ_BAAHCA010001566.1:0-689 GCF_054776295.1 Streptomyces sparsus | reverse complement strand
CGGGGACGGCGGCGGGCTGGACCGGGCGCGGGGCCGGGCCCGCGCGGGTCACGGTGGTCACAGGTCAGCTCCCGCCGAGCCGGAACAGGGACGTGGCGGTGCGCAGCATGATGCGCACGTCCTGCCAGAGGGTCCAGGTGTCGATGTAGTGGTTGTCGAAGCGGGCGCGCTCCTCGATGGAGGTGTCACCGCGCAGTCCGTGGACCTGGGCCAGCCCCGTGATGCCCACGGGCATCCGGTGCCGTTCGGCGTAGCCGGCGTGGGTCTGGCTGAACTGGCTGACGAAATAGGGGCGTTCGGGTCGGGGGCCGACGAGGCTCATGTCGCCGCGGAGCACGTTCCACAGCTGCGGCAGTTCGTCGAGCGAGGAGCGGCGCAGCAGTCGGCCGACCCTGCTCATGCGGTTGTCCTGGGCGACGCTCCACAGCGTCGCCGACTCGTAGGCGTCGGCGGGACGCAGGGTGCGGAACTTCAGGAGCGTGAAGGGGCGCCCGTCCCGGCCGATGCGTTCCTGCCGGAAGATCACGCCGGGCCCGTCGGCGAACCGGACGGCGGCGGCGCACAGCAGCAGCAGCGGGGCGAGCAGCAGCAGAGCGGCGGCGGCACAGGTGAGGTCGAGTGCCCGTTTCGCCGCGTCGGCGGCGTGCTGCCGCCGCGGCGGTTCCACGCGGCGGCAGGTGTGGCCCCAC
>NZ_BAAHCA010001565.1:0-691 GCF_054776295.1 Streptomyces sparsus | reverse complement strand
GTTCGAGCAGCCCCCACCCGGACGCGGCGGCCACCTCGAGCACCCGGTCCGGCGCCGAACCGTCGGAGGGCACGTCGAACGCCATCTGCCGGTCCCCGGGCCCGGTGCCGCTGCGGAACGGGGTGAACGGGTAGAACGCGGCCGACACCAGCGGAGCCGCCGAGGCGGGCAGCCGCCAGGACACCGGCAGGCGGTGCTGCGGCAGGTTCGGGTTGTGCGCCAGCAGCGCGGCGACCGCGCTGGCCGACGGATCGTGCGCCAGCCCGGCCCACTGCTCCGTGCCGACCTGGCTGAACGGGTCCAGCTGGCCCGGGTCACCGACGAACAGGGCGTGGTCGAACAGCCGGGCCACGGCCAGCAGCGCGTCCGACCGCATCTGGTACGCCTCGTCCACGATGGCGTGCCGCCACGGCTGCACGTCCTTCACGTGCGCCCACTTCGCGGCCGTGGAGACGACCACCTCCATGCCGGCCAGGTCGCTGACGCGGGCGGCCAGCCGGACCGAGGGGTGCCGGTCGGGGCGCGGCTCCGGCGGGGTGTAGTCGCTGCTGTGCAGGCGTCCCACCGGCAGCTCCGGGTCGGCGTCGGCGAGCCGCTCCACCAGGTCGTCGACCTGGGCGTTGGTCTGCGCCACCACCATGAGCGGGCGCCCGGCGGCGGCGATCTCCCGCGCGGCCCGCACCACCAGGGT
>NZ_BAAHCA010001564.1:0-693 GCF_054776295.1 Streptomyces sparsus | reverse complement strand
GCGTCCGGGGCGCGCGCCGCGCCGACCGCCGGCAGCGGGGGCAGCGTCGTCTCCGGAACGGCGGCAGCGGGTTCGTTCCAGGTGCGCAGGACCCGCTCCCCGACGGTGTGGGACAGCAGGTCGGCGCGCCCGACGGGCGTGTCCGGCGACGCGCCGGCGACCCATTCCAACGCCTCGTGCAGCAGCGACACGCAGGACGCGTGCCCCTGCTCGTCGTGCAGTTCGGGGTCCGCGTCGACCGCGAACTGGATGCTGCGGTCGGAGGAGACGTCCCACACCGCGACGGACAGGTCCTCGAACGGGCCGGTGGACAGGTTGCGGGCGGTGACGGGTGCCCCGGCGAAGCTGAGGCGGTAGTCGAACGGCATGACGTTGACGGAGACCGACCACGGGGACTCGCCGGGCCGCAGCCCGGCGTCGTGCAGCAGGTCCTCGTACCGGTAGCGCTGGTGGCGCACGGCCTCCAGGGCGCGCACCGCGCACTGCTCCACGAGACTCCGCACCGACGTGCCCGGGTCCACGGAGACGCGCAGCGGCACGACGTTGGCCGTCACCCCGGGCACGTGCTGCTCCCTGCCGGGCGCACGCCCCGGGACGGCGAACCCGAGCAGGACGTCCGTCTCGCCGGTGGCGCGGCTCACGCCCAGGGCCGTCGCCGCCACGACGAGCCCCGCCAGCCCCGAGCCGAGCGCG
>NZ_BAAHCA010001563.1:0-695 GCF_054776295.1 Streptomyces sparsus | reverse complement strand
GCCCCTACGTCGACTTCACCCCGGCCACCGGCCTGCGCCACCCCCGGCTCCGGGAAGCAGCCCGCCGCTCCGGGCTGCCGCACGCCGGCCGGGACGGCAAGACCGGCCAGACGCTGCTGCGCTCGGTACTGGGCCCGATGTTCCACCACCGTGCCCTGCACGTCCGCGCCTGGTCCGGCACCAACCTGCTCGGCGGCGGCGACGGCGCCGCGCTGGCCGACCCGGCCGCCGCAGCCGCCAAGAACGCCGGCAAGGAACGGGTACTCGCCGACACACTCGGCAGCGTTCCCGAGGGCGAGGTGCACATCGACGACGTGCCGGCCCTCGGCGACTGGAAGACCGCCTGGGACCACGTCGCCTTCGACGGCTTTCTCGGCTCCCGCATGATCCTGCAGACCATCTGGCAGGGCTGCGACTCCGCACTCGCCGCGCCCCTCGTGCTCGACCTCGCCCGCATCACCGCCCGCGCCCACGCCGCCGGGCTGTCCGGACCCGTCGAAGGCCTCGGCTTCTACTTCAAGGACCCCGAAACCGGACCGGCCGATCTGCCCTCGCAGTGGCGCGCCCTCACCGCGCTCGCCGCACGACTGGAGTCCGCGCCGTGAGCGCCCGCGACTGGGCCGAACTGCTGCGCGTCTCCGCCCTGTGCAGCGTGCCCGGCGACGCCCTCGCCGGCGCCGCCGCCGCGGGCCGAC
>NZ_BAAHCA010001562.1:0-697 GCF_054776295.1 Streptomyces sparsus | reverse complement strand
CCCCCCAGCGCGGTGCGCCGACGAGCACGTGCTCCTCGTCGCAGAGCGCGGTCGCGGACAGTTCCTCGCCCCTGGGGCGGGCCGTGGTGATCGCCAGGTCGTGGTGGCCGGCGGCGAGCGAGGCCAGGCAGTCCTCGGCGGAGCAGAAGGAGGCGCGCAGGGCCACCCCCTGCGCGGCGAGCGGCGCCAGCGCCGGCAGGGCCCGCAGCCGCGTGAACTCCGGTGGTCCGGTGAGGTGCAGCGTGCGGGTGGGGGAGGCCGGGTCGAGGTCCGCCTCGGTGATGGCCAGCAGCGCGTCGAGATGCGGCGCGGCCTTGTGGGCGAGTTCCTCACCGACCGTCGTCGGGGTGACGCCGCGGGCGCCGCGCACGAACAGCGGGCGCCCCAGGTGTCGTTCCAGGCTGCGGATCTGGCCCGTGACGGCGGGCTGCGACAGGCCGAGCAGCGGTGCCGCCCGGGTGAAGGAGCCGGTCCGGTAGACGGTGAGGAACGTGCGCAGCAGGGCCAGGTCCATATCCCCTCCGGACGCACGGCGCAGGCCCTCGCGGTCACTCTCGGCTCACCAACGATAAGCAGACCGATGACCGGGTGTCGATAGCGTGATTGGACACTGACGCTCGGTCAACTAGCCTGAGGTGACGTGCCCGGGGCACGTGCACTGCCGGGCGGTTTGGGGCACGAGGGGGGAGCCCCAAAC
>NZ_BAAHCA010001561.1:0-697 GCF_054776295.1 Streptomyces sparsus | reverse complement strand
GGTGCCGATGGCCAGGCCGAGGCAGAGCCCGGCGGCGAGCCGCCAGGGGCGCAGGCCGAGCGGCAGCCGCCCGCCGACGTCCGGGTCGGGGCGGTCCTCGGGGAGTGCGCGGGCGAGACGGGCCCTGGTCCGGTCGCGGTCGACGAGCAGGCAGCCGAAGGCGGCCAGGACGAAGAACATCAGCACCAGGTCGAGCAGCGCGGTGCGGCTCATCACGAAGTGCAGCCCGTCCACGGCCATCAGGCCCCCGGCGAGGCAGCCCAGGGCGGTGGAGCGGAACATGCGGCGGCCGATGCGGCAGAGCATGAGCACGGAGAGCGTGCCGAGCACGGCCGTCATGAAGCGCCAGCCGAAGGGCGTCAGGCCGAAGAAGTGCTCACCGAGGGCGATGACCCACTTGCCGACCGGCGGGTGCACCACGTACGAGGCGGCGTCGCTGAGCGGAGCGGACGAGGGGTCCTTGAGGATCTGCGCGTTGGCGCCGTCGGGCCAGGTGCCCTCGTAGCCCTGCTTCAGCAGCGACCAGGCGTCCTTGGCGTAGTACGTCTCGTCGAATATCACGGCGTGCGGCGTGCCGAGCTGCCAGAAGCGCAGCAGTCCGGCGAAGAGCGCGACGAGCAGCGGGCCGCCCCAGCCCGTCCAGCGGGGCTCGATGCCCAGCGCCGACCAGGCGCCGCGGGCGGGCCGTGGCCAGGGC
>NZ_BAAHCA010001560.1:0-698 GCF_054776295.1 Streptomyces sparsus | reverse complement strand
GCGCACAGCGCGGTGTGCACGGCACCGGCGGCCCGGTCGTCACGCCACAGCACCCGTTCCGCGGCTGCGGCGGCCCGGCCGAAGGCCGCGACGGGATGGCCGCGTCGGGGGTCGCCGGCGAGCAGGTCGCAGAGGTAGCCGAGCACCGCACCGGCAGGGGAGAAGCCCATGGCGTCGTCAGCTCGCCGCGGACGTCCCGAAGGGGCGGGGACCGCGACGGCGGCCCGGCCGGCTCCGGAGGGGCCGCGCCGGGCAGGCAGGGGAGGGGGAAGACGGCAGGATGATGCCGGGCATGGCGGTGTGTCCTCACTCAGGGTCCGCGCCCTGGCTCGACGTGACCGGCGGTGAAAGTCTCCTGGCTCCCGGATCGGCACGTCCCCCGGCCTTCCAGCCCGCTGCGGGCCGTGACGCACGGTGGGGGAGTGCTCCCCGGTGACAGTGGCGGGACCGCGCCGGATTCGCACCGGCTTCCTCTCCTGCCGCCGTATGGCAACGGGCAGTCCACCACGCCCGGCAGAAGCCGTCAACTCCCGCTTGACCTGCGGGGCAGGAGTGTGAGCGGACACACCGAAGGGGCCCGGGAGAGCCCCGTGCCCCTTCGGTGGCGGCGACCTGCGGGCGAGCCGCCGACGGCCCTTCCCGGCAGGCCGGCGCGGCAGCCGTCCGCCGTGGAGTCGCCCGGCGGCCGCGCTTGTCCG
>NZ_BAAHCA010001559.1:0-699 GCF_054776295.1 Streptomyces sparsus | reverse complement strand
GGGCCCGCACGGCCGAGCTGGAGGGTGCCGCGCGGCGACTGGACGCGCAGGGCGCACACGAGCAGTCGGCCGGTGTCTGGCAGGAGCTGTGGGTGCTCCAGCAGTACGCCACCGCCCTCCGGGAGCGTGGCGCCGCCGCCCTCTGACACGGGGGAGCGCCGCGAGGCCGCCGCCGGGAGGGGCGTCCCGGGCGCGAACATCCGGTCATCCGCGGACATTCCGCCCCCACCGGGGCGCACGCCGTAGCCGTTCCGCTGCTCCGGGTAGCGAATCGGCGCAGAAATCGGCCGCAGCCCCCTACTGGGGCGCGTGTGTCGTACCCCACACTGGAGGCGGTGCCAGAGTCCCAGGAGCGTGCCTTTCCGGATGTGCGGATGCGCTCACCCCAGGCAGGGACGGACGGCGGCGAGCCTGCCGTGCTCCTCCTTGCCGTTCGCACGCCGTCCCGACGCAGCGATCACCCTGGAGGTCGCCCGTGCAGATCCGGACCCTCACCAGCGCGGCCCCCGCCGCCACGGCTGACGCGCCAGCCGCACACGACGCGGCTCCTCCCGAGGAGCTGCCTCCGCTCGACGTCCTGCCGGCCGGACTCCCTGCCGAGCTGCGTGCCGCGGCCCCGGGCGGCCTTCCGGTGGCGGTGGAGCTCGAGGTGACGGCGGACCTCCCGGGGGACGTGCGGCCCGCGGCGGAGCCGGCGGA
>NZ_BAAHCA010001558.1:0-699 GCF_054776295.1 Streptomyces sparsus | reverse complement strand
TGCACGTGCTCACCGCGGGCGGACTCGCCGGCCCGCGGCAGGCCCTGCTGCCGTGCGCCGCGGCTCAGCTGCGCGGGAACAGCGCGGTCCGTGCCCTGGCCGGCGGTCCGTATGAGCGGCTCCGCTCCGGTCTGCTCCATCTGCCCCCTCCTGTCCCCTCCTGATGTCCGAAGAGCACGATAGGCGGAGAGTGCCGGAGATCAAACCTCGACACGATCGGGTAAGGTTAGGCTTACCTGCTAACGATCGTGGAATCGGGAACCGCCGCATGGCCCTCACCGCCCTCGCTCCAGCCTCCGCCGCACCCGCCGCGGAATCCCCACTCGCCCCCGCCTACGCACGGCTGGCGGAGGTCCTGCCCAGCATGCGGATCGAGGAGTTCGACGGCCCGCTGCCGCAGGGCGCCGGCTGGGTGAGCGCGGACGATCTCGCGGCCGGCGGCGCCCCCCTCGAGTCGTTCCTCGCCTGGGACGACGCGCAGGTACAGCGGGACTACGGCCGCCGGGCCCGACCGGACGTGGTCGCCTCCTTCGGCCTGCACCGCTACGCGTGGCCCGCGACGCTGCTCATCACCATTCCCTGGTTCCTGCACCGCCGGGTCCCGCGCCTCCCCGCAGGCAGCGTCGCCTTCCACCGCGCCCGTGGCCTGCTGGCCGTCCGCACCGGGGCGTTCGCCTGCCTGCCGGCCGACCCGGCCGC
>NZ_BAAHCA010001557.1:0-700 GCF_054776295.1 Streptomyces sparsus | reverse complement strand
CGAGCGGCTCGGGGCCGCTCGGGCCGTTCGCGCTCGTTCGGCTCCCGGCGGGCAGTTTCGTACCGCCCGCCGGGTGCTACCCGTCCACCTGTGCCGACGGTTCCCCACAGGCGGGCCGACCAGCGCCCCCGGCCACGGCACAGCAAGGAGGGCAGCGCTCATGGCGTCAACCGTCGAGAACATGCTGCGGACCCATCCGGCCGACCTGAGCGAACTGGACGGCAGGACCCTCGCCCGGTGCATCGAGGCGTGCGTGAAGTGTGCGCAGGCCTGCACGGCGTGCGCGGACGCGTGCCTGTCCGAGGAGTCGGTCGCGGAGCTGACCGCCTGCATCCGCAGCGACCTGGACTGCGCCGACATCTGCGCGGCGACCGGTTCCGTGCTCTCCCGGCGCCCGGGCCACCAGCCGGAGACCCTGCGCACCCTGCTCAAGGCCTGCGCCACCGTCTGCGGGGCCTGCGCGACGGAGTGCGAGAACCACGCGGACATGCACGAGCACTGCCGGGTGTGCGCCGAGGCCTGCCGGGAGTGCGAGCAGGCCTGCAACGACCTGCTCGCCGAACTCGGCGGCGGCGACGCCTTCGGCCGGCAGAACTGAACCGCCGCGAGCGCGCCCGCACCGGCGATGACGGACCCCGTCGCGGTGACGGGCCGCCTCTGGGTGACGGGCCTCGTCGCGGTGACGGGGGCGCTGGGCGGG
>NZ_BAAHCA010001556.1:0-701 GCF_054776295.1 Streptomyces sparsus | reverse complement strand
GAGTCGGGTTCTGGGAAGTCGGTGACCGCCCAGGCGGTGATGGGCATTCTGGACATGCCGCCGGGAAGCATTCCGCGGGGTGAGATCCTGTTCCAGGGCCGGGACATGTTGACGATGCCTGGTGACGAGCGTCGGAAGTTGCGTGGTCGGAAGATCGCGATGATCTTCCAGGACGCGTTGTCGTCGTTGAACCCGGTGCTGAGTGTGGGGTACCAGCTCGGCGAGATGTTCCGGGTTCATGAGGGGTTGTCGAAGAAGGAGGCGAAGGCGCGTTCGATCGAGTTGATGGATCGGGTGCGTATTCCGGCGGCTCGGGAGCGGGTGAATGATTATCCGCATCAGTTCTCGGGTGGTATGCG
Source organism: Streptomyces sparsus (assembly GCF_054776295.1). NCBI lineage: Bacteria > Bacillati > Actinomycetota > Actinomycetes > Kitasatosporales > Streptomycetaceae > Streptomyces > Streptomyces sparsus. The sequence continues at coordinate 342 of NZ_BAAHCA010001556.1, read as the reverse complement.
TCAGCGGATCATGATTGCGATGGCGTTGGCGTTGGAGCCGGATCTGATCATCGCGGACGAGCCGACGACGGCGTTGGACGTGACGGTTCAGGCGCAGGTGATGGATCTGCTGGCGGAGTTGCAGCGTGAGTTCCACATGGGGCTCATTCTGATCACGCACGATCTGGGTGTGGTCGCGGATGTGGCGGACAAGATCGCGGTGATGTACGCGGGTCGGATCGTGGAGACGGCCCCGGTGCACGAGCTGTACAAGCGTCCCGCGCACCCGTACACCCGCGGGCTGCTGCACTCCATTCCCCGCCTCGACCAGAAGGGCGGCGACCTCTTCGCCATCCAGGGGCT
>NZ_BAAHCA010001555.1:0-702 GCF_054776295.1 Streptomyces sparsus | reverse complement strand
CGTCGACCGCGTCGGCCGGCACACCGTCACCTACCGCGCCACCGCCCGGGCCGGCGCCCGACGGCGACCCGGAAGGGGAGTACGGGCCCGTGGTCTCCGCGTTCGTGGAGCGGTTCGCCGCCGACCTCGTCGAAGCGGGCATGCAGCGCATGGTGTCCCGGGTCTACGCCTGCCTGCTCGCCTCGGAGGAGGGCGCGCTCAGCTCCGCCGAGCTGAGCCGGCGGCTGCGGGTCAGCCCCGCCGCGGTGTCCGGCGCGGTGCGCTACCTGGCGCAGGTCCACATGGTCACCAGGGAGCGGCTGCCCGGCTCACGCCGCGAGCGCTACCGGGTGCACGCCGACATCTGGTACGAGGCGATCGCCAACCGCGACGCGGTGATCAGCCGCTGGATGACGACGTTCAGGCTCGGCGTCGAAGCACTCGGCCCGCAGACCGCCGCCGGCCGCCGGATCGCCGAGACCGCCGAGTTCTTCGCCTTCCTCCAGGAGGAGCTGGCCGGGATCATGGTCCGCTGGCGGCAGCGCCACCCGGACGGCGACCCGACCACCGGGAACGGGGGCCCAGCCGCCGGGAACAGTGACCCGGCCGCCGGAAGCGGGGGCTCAGCCGCCGGGAACGGTGAGCCGCAGCGCTGACGGCGCGACGGTCCACGTGCGGGTCCGGACGTCGGGGCCGGACACCGTCACCGCGCGGGCCCGGGCG
>NZ_BAAHCA010001554.1:0-705 GCF_054776295.1 Streptomyces sparsus | reverse complement strand
CCCGCCGCTGGCCCCGGCTGCCGCCCGAGGCCGGTGCGGGCAACGCTGCCGGCTGCTCCCTGCCGCCGCCGGGCCGGCCTGGTTAGAGTGTGAGCGATCGTTAACCACCGGGAGGGTGCTGTGGAGCGGTACGGCGAATGGGTCGGGGTCCGGAAGGACGACGGGACGCACGTGGCCGAGCTGGTGCTCGACCGGCCGAAGGCGATGAACGCGGTGTCCACGGAGGTGGCCCGCGGCCTGGCCGAGGCCTGCGCGGCGCTCGCCGCCGACCGGGACGTGCGGGCCGTGGTGCTGAGCTCCACGCACGAGCGGGCCTTCTGCGTCGGCGCCGACCTCAAGGAACGCAACTCCTTCACCGACGCCGAGCTGGGCCGGCAGCGACCGCACGCCCGCGCCGCCTACACCGGCGTGCTGCGCCTGCCGATGCCGACGGTCGCCGCCGTGCACGGCTTCGCACTCGGCGGCGGCTTCGAGCTGGCCCTCGCCTGCGACGTCATCGTGGCCGACCGGACCGCCGTGGTCGGACTGCCGGAGGTGTCGGTGGGTGTCATCCCCGGCGGGGGCGGCACCCAGCTGCTGCCGCGCCGGGTGGGCGCGGCCCGTGCGGCCGAGCTGATCTTCACCGCCCGCCGGGTGGAGGCCGAGGAGGCCAGGGAGCTGGGTCTGGTGGACCTGCTCGTCGAGCAGGGCGCGGACGGCCCGGAG
>NZ_BAAHCA010001553.1:0-706 GCF_054776295.1 Streptomyces sparsus | reverse complement strand
AACGGCGCCCGCGCGGGACGGCACGGCCCCGCCGGCGCGCGGGGCACAGCAGGGCGCAGGCATTCGGGGTCCCGGGCCTGAGAAACAGCGAAAGGGTGAACGGTGGGCAGGTCCGCGGTGGGGCTGATGGTGGGCATGGCGTTGGGATTCGCCGGCTGGTTCGGCGGGTTCGCGGCCTTCCTGCTGGTGGCGACGCTCGGTGCGCTCGGCTGGCTCGTCGGCCGGGCGCTGGACGGCGGGGCCGAACCGGCCGAGTGGCTGCGCACGCTCGTGAGGGGTCACCGGTGAGCACCCCCGGAAGCGCGCCGCCGCCGAGCGGGGACCGCGGCGCCACCCGGAGCAGCCGTCGGGCGCACGAGCGGATCGCCGCCGGTGAGTCGCCGCGCGGCGCTGATGTTCCGGTCCGGCTGCCGAGGGCGGCTGTGCGCATCCGGCGCGGCGGCGCCCGCATCAAGATCGGGGTGGTCCTGCCCTGCCCGAGTGATCCCGGCGCGAGCCGCACGGAGGTGCGGGGCACGGTGGCCACGCGCGCGGCGGAGTCGACGGGGGTGCCGGTGAGCGACGTGGGCGTGACCGGGGACGGGCTCACGCCGCCGGGATCCGCCGGGGAGCCGCAGTGACCGGCCGTGGCAGGGGCGGCGCTCCGAGCCCGTGACCGCGCCCCCGACGTCCGTCGCGGCGGGTCCCGGAGGGGCGCGCCCGAGAT
>NZ_BAAHCA010001552.1:0-709 GCF_054776295.1 Streptomyces sparsus | reverse complement strand
GAGTGCGGGGCGGCGGTGCCGGCCGCGGATAGCGTGAGGCGATGCCTCGCCACCCACGCTCGAAGGCACGCCACCCCCGCCTGACGGTGCCCGCCGTGCTCGGTGTCCTGCTGCTCCCCGTCCTTGGGGTGCTGGCCGCAGCTCCGGCAGCCTCCGCCGCTGGGCCCCGGACCGGGTCCGTCGCCGGCTGCCGTACCCAGGAGAGCCCGTGGGACTGCCTGGCCCGCTGCGAGAGCAGCGGCCGCTGGGACGCCAACACCGGCAACGGCTTCTACGGCGGCCTCCAGTTCTGGCAGCCCACCTGGGAGGAGCACGGCGGCCTGAGCTTCGCGGAGCGCGCCGACCTCGCGACCAGGGAGCAGCAGATCACCGTGGCGGAACGGGTACTCGCCACCCAGGGCTGGGGCGCGTGGCCGGTCTGCGCACTGCGCTGCGGACTCACCACGAAGGAGGACGCACGACGCCGCGTCCACCTGGTCAAGGCGGGCGACACCCTCTGGTCCGTCGCCCCCCGGCACCGCGTGCCCGGCGGCTGGCAGCGGCTGTACGCCCTCAACCGGGAGACGGTCGGGGCCGACCCCGCCCTGCTCTGCCCGGGCACGACGCTCTTCCTCGACCCGCCCGCCCCGACCGCGCCGGAGAACGAGGCCGCGCCGGAGAACGTGGCCGCGCCGGAGAACGAGACCGGGCCGGAGAACGAGACCGGGCC
>NZ_BAAHCA010001551.1:0-712 GCF_054776295.1 Streptomyces sparsus | reverse complement strand
GTCCACCCCGCCGCCGGCCCGGTGGACGGGGCGGCGGGCCGGTCCGGGGGCGGCTCCGGGCCGCTCTCCGAGGCGGAGGCCGCCGTGCTGATCAGCGACGCCCGGCAGCGGATCGACGCGCTCGACGACCGCATCATCGCGCTGGTCAGGGAACGGGTCGACGTGTCGGCCCGGATCCAGCAGGCCCGCATCACCACCGGCGGACGGCGGGTGCACCTGTCCCGCGAGATGGAGATCCTCGGACGGTTCCGCGCGGAGCTCGGCCGGCCCGGCACCTCGCTGGCCATGACCCTGCTCGAACTCTCCCGGGGCCGGATCTGAACCTCCGCCACCGGACCCGGACCGCCCACGCCGGGCCCGGGCAGCCCACGCCGGGCCGAACCGACGACGCCCGGACCGGGCCCGGATACCTGGCCGCCGACGCCCGGACCGCGTACCGCGCGGATCGGCGGCCGTCACCCGTACGACGCGTGACCGGCCGCCGCGGACTTCGTTGAGTGGAGTGTCCCCGATGGACGCTGGAGACTCGGCGGCAGTTGGGGTGGCACCGCTGGAGCGATGAGACGGACGTTCTTCCGACGAGGTGAGACGGCCGTCGTGGGACCTCGCTCCGGTGCTGTGGCCGGTCAGCAGGGGACAGCCGCCCGGTCACGAATGACGCGGCCGGTCCGGGGACGCCCGGGCGGGCCGCGTCTCACTGTCTCCCCACGTT
>NZ_BAAHCA010001550.1:0-712 GCF_054776295.1 Streptomyces sparsus | reverse complement strand
CCCGAGGCGGCCCGGGCCACCGCCCGCCGGCGCCGCGACCACCGGGCGGTCGGTGGCGACGTCGGACTGTTCCGGCCGGCCGGGGTCAGTTGCCGCCGAACTGCGCGGCGTACTCCTTCAGCAGCTGGGTCTGCCGCCGGCCGACCTGCGCCTTGGGCTGCTCGCCGGTCAGCGCCGACTTCAGCATGTCCAGGCAGATGTGCCACCCGGCGGCGTTGCGCACCGCCCAGTCGGCGTCCGTGAAACTGTTGGTGAAGACGAGCCGGCAGCGGTCCTCGTGCTCCTCGTCGGCCGACAGTTCGATCCGGATCGGGTCGCCGTCCCAGGTGAAGGCGAACACCTGCTCCGGGACCACCTCGGTGATCACGCCCGTCGTCGGCGGGTCCTCGTCCCCCTCGAAGGTGAACGTCATCTCCGCACCGGGCGCCAACTCCGGGTACGCCACGCGGGCGGGGAACCAGCCCGCCAGCCCGTCCGGCCGGGAGACCGCCTCCCAGACCTCCGCCACGGTGTGGCGGTAACCACGCTCGAATCGCAGCGTGTGCCGGTCTCCTTCGGTGTGCAGCGTCGTCGCCACGTGCTCTGTCCCGCCCTCTTCGTCGCCTGGTGATACCGGATCGGCCAGCCTATCCGCCGTCCCGCCGCCCGCCCGGCCGCCCGTCGTCAGGGCGGCCCGCACCGAGCGCCCCGGGCCGGGACGGGACCGGGCCGG
>NZ_BAAHCA010001549.1:0-714 GCF_054776295.1 Streptomyces sparsus | reverse complement strand
GGTGTCGTGCTGGAGGCCTCGCTGGCCCGGGTGCTGTGGGCCGAGCCCGGCGACACGCTGACCGTGCCCGACCAGGAGGGCGGCACGTACCCGCTGCGGGTGGTCGGCGTCGCGGAGGCCGCCGAACCCCGCTACCGGGCGGGTGAGCGCCCCGGCACCGGCTGGGTGCTGCCCGACTACCTGGCCACCGCCGCCCCCGACAGCTCCGCGCAGGTCACCGGGCTGCGGCTGACCGACCCGGCGGACACCGACTTCACCGTGCAGCGGGCGGTCACCCTGCTCGGAGCCGACCGCGTCGCCCAGGTCACCAAGTGGCAGCAGGCCAGGACCGAGGCGGAGGGCGACGACCGGCTGCTCGGCCTGCTGTTCGCGGTGTTCGGCGTGGGCGCGCTGCTCGTGGCGGCCCTCGCCGCGTCCGGCGCGATCAGCGCCCGCGTCCGGGGTCAGCTGCGCGACATCTCGGTGCTCAAGGCCATCGGCTTCACCCCCGGCCAGGTGGTGCGCATCTTCCTGATCCAGCACCTCGCGTTCGCCCTGCTCGGCGTGGCCCTGGGCACTGCCGCCATCGCCCTGCTGGGCGACCGCATACCCGGCCGGATCGGGGAGGCCGCCGGCGTGTGGCCGGACCTCCCCGGCCACACCGCGACGCTGCTGGGCGTGCCGTCCTCCGCGGTGCTGCTGATCGCGACGGCCACCGGGCTGGCCGCCTGGCGG
>NZ_BAAHCA010001548.1:0-718 GCF_054776295.1 Streptomyces sparsus | reverse complement strand
CGCCCGCGGCGACCCCGGCCGCACCAGCCGCCCCGGCAGCCACCGCGGGCGCCGGCCGGATCAATCTCGACAAGGGCCGTGTCGATCTGCAGAAGCACCAGACGGTCTCGCTGGTGAAGAACAACCAGCCGCTGCGCTCCGCGCTGGTGATGGGTCTGGGCTGGGAGCCGGCGTTCCGCGGCAAGAGCATCGACCTGGACGCCTCGGTGATCGCCTACGACGCCAACCGCAAGAAGATCGACGCCTGCTACTTCGGCAAACTGGCCATTCTCAACGGCGCGGTCCGGCACTCCGGCGACAACCTGACCGGGGAGGGCGCGGGCGACGACGAGACCATCACCGTGCACCTGGACGGCCTGCCGCCGGAGGTCACCGGGCTGGTGTTCACCGTCAACTCCTTCACCGGCCAGAAGTTCTCCGAGGTCGCCAAGGCCTACTGCCGGCTGCTCGACGAGCGCGGCGAGGAGCTCGTCCGGTTCGCCCTGACCGGCTCCGCCCCCCCCACGGCCGTCCTGATGTGCAAGTTCGTGCGGCAGTTCTCGGGCGAGTGGGAGATGACGGCGCTCGGTGACTTCCTCGACGCCCGGACCGTGCGCGGCATGGTCAAGCCCGGCGGCCAGGCGCTGTAGCGCCGGTCTGCCGGAGCAGCGTCCGCCGGAGCACCACGCCGGCCGAGCCCCGCCCGTTCGCACCTCCGCCCGTCCGCGGGTCCGCCGCC
>NZ_BAAHCA010001547.1:0-719 GCF_054776295.1 Streptomyces sparsus | reverse complement strand
GGTGACGGCGGCGCCCTCGCTCCAGCGCAGCGGCGGGAAGGTCGCGAGCTGCCCGGTGGCGGCGGCGGCCAGCAGCCCGGCCAGCGGCGTCTTCAGGCGGGCGAGCACGGCCTGCGTCTCCGGGTCGCCGAAGCGGGCGTTGAACTCGATGACCCGCACCCCGCGCGAGGTGATGGCCAACCCCGCGTACAGCAGCCCGGAGAACGGCGTGCCGCGGCGGCGCAGCTCGTCGACGGTGGGCTGCAACACGGTGGTGAGCACCTCGTCGACCAGCTTCGGGTCCGCCCACGGCAGCGGGGTGTAGGCGCCCATGCCGCCGGTGTTCGGCCCCTCGTCGCCGTCCAGGGCGCGCTTGAAGTCCTGCGCCGGCTGCAACGGCACCACCGTCTCGCCGTCGGTGACGGCGAACAGGGACACCTCGGGGCCGTCGAGGTACTCCTCGATCACCACCCGCTCGCAGGCCAGCGCGTGCTCGCGGGCGGCGGCCAGGTCCCCGGTGACCACCACGCCCTTGCCCGCGGCGAGGCCGTCGTCCTTGACGACGTAGGGCGCGCCGAAGGCGTCCAGCGCGGCGTCGATCTGCTCGGCGGTGCCGCAGACGTAGCTGCGGCCGGTCGGCACACCCGCCGCCGCCATGACGTCCTTGGCGAAGGCCTTGGAACCCTCCAACCGGGCGGCCTGCGCCGACGGGCCGAACACCGGCACGCCGGCCGCACGGA
>NZ_BAAHCA010001546.1:0-723 GCF_054776295.1 Streptomyces sparsus | reverse complement strand
GCCGGCGTCCTCGGGTCCGCGGGCGCGGAGACCCGCGCAGCCGGAGGGGCGGACGCGGCCGGGGGCGCCGCCGGCTCCTCGTCGACGCTGATGCCGAAGTCGCCCGCCAGACCGGCGAGCCCGGAGGCGTAACCCTGACCGACCGCCCGGAACTTCCACCGGCCGGACCGCAGATACAACTCACCACCGACAAAAGCCGTTTCGGTGGTCGCCGTCATGTCGAAGTGGGCGATCTCCGCGCCGCTCCCCGCGTCCAGCAGCCGCAGGCGCAGCCCGGGCACCTGCCCGAAGGTGCCGCCGTCCGCCGACGCGCACAGCACCACCCGCTCCACGTCCGGCTCCAGGCGCCCCGGCTCCACCGCCACCACGTCGGTGGTCGTGCCGCCGCTGCTGCGCTTGCCCTCGTGCCGGACGGCGCCGGAGGCGTGCCGTGGCTGGTTGTAGAAGACGAAGTCGCTGTCCGCACGCACCCGCCCGTCACCGCCCAGCAGCAGCGCGGAGGCGTCCACGTCCGGCGCGCCCGGCGCTGCCGTCCAGGTCAGTTGCACTTCGAGGGCGGAAGCGGAGACCGGCAGGTTCGCGCCCTTGCTCAGCGATATAGACGTCACCGGCACAGTGTGCCGCAGCTCCTCCGGCCTCCGCCCCGCCACCGGAGCGGTTCCGGCGGTTCCGGACGTCCGCCCGCCCGCCGGCCGGCGGTTCCGGCGCCGGGGCTCCGGTGCC
>NZ_BAAHCA010001545.1:0-724 GCF_054776295.1 Streptomyces sparsus | reverse complement strand
GGCGACCACCCACGGCCACGAGGCGGGCTGGGCCCAACTGCCGGGCGCCAGGCGGCTGCTGCGCCGGGTCGGGGACGCCGTCGACACCGTCACCTACCTGGGCGAGTACACCCGTTCGCGCATCGCGCCGGTGCTCTCCCCGGCCGCCGCCGACCGCATGGTGCAGCTCCCGCCCGGCGTTGACGAGAAGACCTTCCACCCCGGCTCCGGCGGGGACGCGGTCAGGGCCCGCCTCGGACTGGCGGCGCGCCCGGTGGTGGTGTGCGTCTCACGGCTGGTGCCGCGCAAGGGGCAGGACACCCTGATCCGGGCGCTGCCGCGGGTGCTGGAGCGGGTGCCGGAGGCGGTGCTGCTGATCGTCGGCGGTGGCCCCTACGAGCGCGACCTGCGCGCGCTGGCCGCCGACACCGGGGTGGCCGGCTCGGTACGGTTCACCGGCTCGGTCCCCTGGGCGGAGCTGCCCGCGCACTACGGCGCCGGCGACGTCTTCGCGATGCCGTGCCGCACCCGCCGCGGCGGTCTCGACGTGGAGGGGCTGGGCATCGTCTATCTGGAGGCGTCCGCGACGGGGCTGCCGGTGGTCGGCGGTGACTCGGGCGGCGCGCCGGACGCGGTGCTCGACGGTGAGACGGGCTGGGTGGTGCGCGGCGGGGACGCCGCCCAGACCGCCGACCGGCTGATCACGCTGCTCGGCGACCCGGAGCTGCGGCGGCGGATGGGCGAG
>NZ_BAAHCA010001544.1:0-725 GCF_054776295.1 Streptomyces sparsus | reverse complement strand
CCGCGGCGCACGAAGGTGCCGCGCCCGGCGGGCCGGGCCGCCGCGTGCACGCCGGGGAAGAGCTGCCCCTCGGTGCGGTCGCCCGTCATCACCAGCGCCGCGGTGCCGCTCTCCCGCAGCGTCATCAGGAACGGCTCGTACAGGGACCGGGACGCGCCGGCGACCCGGCGGGTCAGCACGAAGTGCAGGCCGATGTCCGGTGCGGACGGCAGGTACGGCAGGAACGGTTCCAGCGGCTGCTGCCCCGCGGAGGCGAGCACGTCGTAGTCGTCGACGAGCACCACGATGCGCGGGCCGGTGGGCGCGGCGCCACCGGCCGCGAGCACCTCAGGGGCGACGGTGTCGTCCGGCCTGCGCTTCTCCAGCTCGCCGGCGATCACCCCGGCCAGCCCGAACGCCAGCTTCGCGTTGTGCGCGTAACCGCCGCGGTACTCCTCCGGCACCAGGCTGTGCAGGCCCCGCCGCGGGTCCATCACGGCGAACACCAGCTCCTCGTCGTCGTACCTGGCCATCAGACCGCGGGCGACGAGCCGCAGCAGGTTCGTCTTGCCGCACTCGCTGTCGCCGAACACCACCAGGTGCTGGTCGTGGCGGAACAGGTCGAGCAGGACCGGCTCCAGCGCGCCCTGGTCGAGGCCGATCGGCACCCGGCGCGGCTCGTCCTCGGCCGACGGCAGCCGGCGCGGGCTCAGCCGGGCCGGCAGCACCCGCACCGGCGGTGCCTG
>NZ_BAAHCA010001543.1:0-726 GCF_054776295.1 Streptomyces sparsus | reverse complement strand
GGTTCGCGGGCGTCGGGCGCAGCAGCACCGGCGCCGCGACCAGCGTCAGCGAGCCCGCCGTGATGAGCGCCGCCCGCCACAGCCCCCGCCAGCGGCCGGCTCCCGGCAGCCGGTACAGCACCCAGCCCGCGGCCAGTACCAGCGGCACCAGCGCGAAGTCGTGCAGCAGCACCGCCCCGGCCAGCCAGAGGGCCACCGGCACGGCCGTGCCGGGCCGGGCGTCGACCAGCAGGAACCAGCCGCCCACCGCCATCAGCAGACAGCCGACCGCCCCCAGCCCGGCCCGCAGGGCCCGCACGCCGCTCATGCCAGTACCTCCAGTCGGGTCACCCATTTGGTCTGGAGCACGCCGGGCCGGTTCGCGGAGATGACACGCGCCGGATACCCGTGGTCGGCGTTGAGCACCTCACCGTTGATCCGCAGCGCCAGCAGCGTCAGCGGGTCCCGGGCGTGGCCCGGGCCGATCACCGAGGTGCGGAACGCGCCGCCCTGCTGCAACGACACCACCCGCACGGCCGCCCCCGACGGCGCGCCGGCCCGCTCCAGCAGCTCGCCCAGCCGGACGCCCTCCCACAGCGCGGAGGCGCTCCACCCCTCCACACAGGTGATCGGCAGCTCCGCCCGGGACTGCGGCAGCCCGCCCAGCTCGGCGAGCGTCAGCGAGAACGGGCGGGGGCCGTCGACGTCCAGGCGCCAGCCCCGCAGCATCTCGGGCGTGATCCGGGC
>NZ_BAAHCA010001542.1:0-730 GCF_054776295.1 Streptomyces sparsus | reverse complement strand
CTCGCCGGCGGCCGGGTGGACGCCGTCGGCGACCACCACACGCTGCTGGCCGCCGGCGGCGTGTACGCCGAACTGGACCGGGCCGGCCGGACCGCCGAAGGGGAACTCGCCGCATGACCACCACCGCCGACCCGCCCGGGCACACCACCGCAAGCCGGTCCGAAAGCGCCGCGCACACCGCTGAGCACACCGCCGGGCGCGGTCCTGGTGAGGCGTCCGCGTCCGTGCCGCCGCGTGGTTCGCTGCGTGCCCTGCTGCCCGCGCTGGCCCGGCATCCCGGCATCGTGCTGCGCACCTGCGGTGCCGCGCTGGCCGAGCAGGCGGCGCTGGTGGCGCTGGTCACCCTCGCCGCGCACACCGTCGGCACGGCCGTCCTCGACGGAGCGGCGCCCTCGGGCGGAACCGTCGCGATGCTGGTGGGGCTGGTGCTGGTCCGGGCGCTGACGACCTGGCGGGAGATGGACCTCTCGCACGACCTCGCCTACCGGGTCCTGGCCGAGCTGCGGGTCGGCGTGTTCGACGGGCTGGCCCGCAGCGCGCCCGCCCGGGTCGCGGGCCGCCGCAGCGGTGACCTGGCGGCCACCGCGATGGCCGACGTCGAGGCTCTGGAGTTCTTCTACGCCCACACCACCGCGCAGCTGCTGGCCTCGACCACGGTCTGCGCGGCGGGCGGCTCCGTGCGGTCGGAGACCGCGGAAAGGCTGAGTCCGCTGCGGTCGACGACGCGCCG
>NZ_BAAHCA010001541.1:0-730 GCF_054776295.1 Streptomyces sparsus | reverse complement strand
GCGGCTCAGCGCGTTGACCCGGCCGCCGCCGTCGCTCCGGTAGACGGCGTCCGGGTCGAGCAGGGCCAGCAGGCCGTCCAGGTCGCCCGTTCCGCAAGCCGTCGCGAAGGCCGCCACCAGTGCCCGTTGCTCGGCCCGGGTGGGTGGCAGCCGGGGCCGCTCCTGCTCCACGTGCCGCCGCGCCCGGGAGGCCAGTTGGCGCACTGCGGCGGGTGACCGTCCCACCACGTCGGCGACCTCCTGGAACGGCATGCCGAACACGTCGTGCAGCAGGAAGGCGGCACGTTCCGCGGGGGTGAGCCGTTCCAGCACGATCAGCAGCGCCATGCTGACCGACTCGTCCAGGGTGACGCGGTCCGCCGGATCGTTGTCCGGGGCCCGCTCGACCAGGGGTTCCGGCAGCCATGTCCCCACATAGCGCTCGCGCCTGGCGCGGGCGCTGCCCAGGGCGTCGAGCGCGAGCCTGCCGACGGTGGTCGTCAACCATGCCCGCAGGTCGCGGACCGCGGCCGGATCGGGGAGGGTGCGCAGCCTGAGCCAGGCCTCCTGCACGCAGTCCTCCGCCTCCGCCAGGGAGCCGGTCGTGCTGTAGGCGACCCGCAGCAGATGTGCCCGATGCTCCTCGAACCCGCGCGCCCACTGCTCCTGGGCAGGGCGGGTCAGGTCGTCGGCCCCGGTGCCGGGGGTGGTGTTGTTGCCGGCGTCGGCACCGGCGGCCGCCGGGGTGGAA
>NZ_BAAHCA010001540.1:0-731 GCF_054776295.1 Streptomyces sparsus | reverse complement strand
CGCCGCAGCCGATGCTGGCACCCGCCCCGCAGACGTCGCCCGCCCAGGCCGCCGAAGCGCTCCACCTGCCGGCGCAGTACGCGCCCGCGGCGGTCTCGCACCCCGGCTCGTACGCCTCGGCCCACGCCTCGGACCCGTACCCGGCGGCTCCATATCCGGCGGCTGGGTATCCGGCGGGCGGGTACGCCCCGCTCGCCGACCCGTTCCCCGGTCACCCGTCCGCCTTCTCCGGCTCCTCCTCCCCCGCCTTCTCACCCCCCGCCTTCTCGTCTGCGGGGTACGAGGCCGCCGTCGGCCTCCCGTTCTCCGGAGGTCCGCAGGGCGGCTACCCGGCCGATCCGTACCCCGCTCAGCAGCAGTTCGCCACCGGTCCGGAGTACTTGCCCGCGCAGGCCCCCGGCGCCGCCGATCCCGGCCGGTCCGGTGCCTATCAGCAGTTGCCCGCCCCGGCCCAGCAGCAGCAGCAGCAGTTCCAGCCTGCGGCCGGGGACCAGGGTTTCGGGCCGGGCGGGCCGTCCACGGGTCCGCTCCACGCGGTGGCCGCAACGGAGTTGACCGCGCCGCTGGAGACCGTCGCCCCGACGGGCACGGAGTCGACGCCTGGCGGGCAGCCGGGCTCGGACTCCGTGGCGCCCAGTGCCGCGCAGAACCTGACCCATCTCCCGGCGCCCGTCCTGCTGGCCAGATGAGCCCCGGGCCGGCCCCGGCGGAACGGCCCGTACCGCCGGGAG
>NZ_BAAHCA010001539.1:0-731 GCF_054776295.1 Streptomyces sparsus | reverse complement strand
CGACGGCCGCCGCCCCCACCTGCCGGGACTGCCCGAGGGCACCGCGCTGCGCGTCACCACCGAGCGCGGTGACCACCGCGACGTCGGAGCCGGACTGCCCGTCGGTGCCCACACCCTCCAGGCCCTCACCCCCGACGGCCGGTCGTGCCACGCCACGCTGCTGGTGGTGCCCGACCGCTTCCCGGCGCCCCCCGGCCGCTGCTTCGGGCTGCTGGTCCAGCTGTACTCGGTGCTGTCGGAACGCTCCTGGGGCATGGGCGACCTGGCCGACCTGGCCGACCTCGCCGCCTGGGCCGGCCGCACCGCCGGAGCCGGCTTCCTCCAGCTCAATCCGCTGCACACCGCGGTGCCCGCCACCGCTGACGAGGCCACCGACCCCTCCCCGTACCGGCCGTCCTCCCGACGCTTCACCGACCCGGTCCACCTGCGTGTCGAACAGGTACCCGAGTACGGCTACCTCACCGGCGAGGCGCGGGAACGGACCGCCGCGCTGCTGACCGCCGCCGCCGGCCTGCGCGAGGCGGTGCTCCGCAAGGACGCCCCCATCGACCGGGACGCCGTCTGGGACCTCAAGCACCAGGCGCTGGAGCTGCTGCGGACGGTGCCGCTCAGCCCCGGCCGGCAGGCCGACTACGACAGCTACGTCACCCGGCAGGGCACCGCGCTCGACGACCACGCCCTGTGGAGCGTGCTCGCCGAGCTGCACGGCCCCGACTGGCGGTCCTGGCCCG
>NZ_BAAHCA010001538.1:0-733 GCF_054776295.1 Streptomyces sparsus | reverse complement strand
GCCCGCGCCGACGCCGCTGGACCGGCCCTGCGCGTCCACCAGCCACCGGCCCACCCACACGCCCGCGCCGGTGCCCAGTACCGCCGCGGCCAGCGCGGTGAACCCCGCGGCGGCCACGATGACCGAACTGATCTGGCGCGGCGTCAGGCCGATGGCCTTGAGCGCCAGCAGGTCGCGGGCCCGGTCCCGGACGCTGGTGCCGATCATGGTGAGCAGTTCGGTCAGCCCGATCAGGGCGAGCACCACGATCACCCCGACGATCACCCCGCGGGCCGGGCCGAGACCGCCCTCGGGCGGCGGCATTCCACGGACCTCAAGGGAGCCGCCCGCCGCCTCCGCCAGCTCGGCCGCGACCCCGTCCGGCTCGGCGTCCGGTCGCAGCAGCACGTGGTGGAAGGCCGGGCGCAGCTCCGGGTCGCGCTCGCGCAGGGTGTCGAGCGACGCGGAGACGACGCGGCCGCCGCTCTCCGGTTCGATGGTCCGGCCGACGATGTGCAGCACCTGCGGCTGCCCCTCGACCGTCATCCGCACCCAGTCGCCGATCCGCACGCCGAGCAGGTCGAGCAGGCCCTGACCGGCGACCGCCTCGTCCGGGCCGTGCGCCGCCCGGCCCTCGACCACGTCGAAGGGGTACGGGTCGCGCGCGGTGCCCAGGCCGCGCAGGGTGATGGTGCCGGTCTGGCCGGGCACCAGGGCGGACACCTCCACGCCGGGGTGCGCCGCCGTGACGTCC
>NZ_BAAHCA010001537.1:0-733 GCF_054776295.1 Streptomyces sparsus | reverse complement strand
AGCCCACCGCGGACGGCGTGCGGTCAGCAGGGGACGACCGCGTCTCCGTCGGGTCCACCGGGGACGGCCGCCCGGCCGGCGGTCGGGCGCCCGCCGAGGTGCTGGTGGTCGACGGTGAGGACACCTTCACCTCGATGCTGGCCCACCTCCTGCGGTCCGGGGGCCCCGCGGTGACCGTGCTGCGTTACGACGAGCCCGGCCTGCGGGAGGTGGCGCTCGCCCACCGCGGCCCGGTGGTGCTCGGGCCCGGGCCCGGTGACCCGCGCGACACCGCCGACCCCAAGATGCGGCTGCTGCGCGGACTCGCCGCCGACCTGGTGCTCCGCGGCGAGGACGGCGGCGGGCTGCTGGGCGTGTGCCTGGGACACGAGCTGCTCGCCGCCGAACTGGGCCTGGACCTGGTGCGCAAGGCGCAGCCGCAGCAGGGCGCCCAGGAACGCGTCGACTTCTTCGGCCGGACCGAGACGGTCGGCTTCTACAACTCCTACACGGCACGCTGCGACGCGCACGCCGAGACGGAGTTGGCCCTGCACCGGGTCGAGTTGAGCCGTGACCCGGTCACCGGTGAGGTGCACGCGCTGCGCGGCCCGGGCTTCGCGGGCGTGCAGTTCCACCCCGAGTCGGTGCTGACCCTGAACGGGCCGGAGATCGTCGCCGGGCTGCTCGCGGCAGCCGTCGTGCGGTGAGCGGGCGGGTGGACGGGCCGGGCCCCGCGCTCCGGACCGGCGCGTCC
>NZ_BAAHCA010001536.1:0-734 GCF_054776295.1 Streptomyces sparsus | reverse complement strand
GAGGCGACTCCCATCGCGACGAAGGGCAGCGGGTCGTCGGCGGCGAACCACGCGCACTCGGTGGAGGGGGCCGCCGGGGGTCGCTCGGCCGGGCCGGGGCCCCGTCGTCCGAGGGCTCCGCGCAGGGCGGAGAGCAGGAGGTAGTTCTCTGCCACGAAGCGGCGCCCGGGCACGCTGCGTGCGGTCGGCACCGCGCGGCCGGTCAGGTCGAGGTGCAGCGCCCGCACGACGTCCAGGCCGTCCGGATCGGTGAACAGCCGGAACTGCGCACCGGGTCGGGGGTTGAAGTCCAGCAGGTGGTGGCGGCCGGAGGCGGCGTCCAGCCGGAAGTCGAGGTCGAGAATGCCGCGGTAGCCGAGCTCGCCGGCCAAGCGCCGTGCGGTGGCCTCCAGTTCGGCGTCGGGCAGCCAGCGTCCGGCCGCTGTCAGGCCGGCACCCGCCGGCCAGCAGCGGTCCTTGCGGCCCGCACCGCCCATCAGGCAGGCGCCGTCGTTCGCGAAGTAGCCGTGGAAGAACCAGTCGGTGCCCCGACCGCCCGGCAGGAGGCGCTGGAGCAGCAGGCGGTTACCGGAGCCGCTGCCCCGCTCGAAGAGCAGGGCGGCCTGCCGCGCGGTGCGCAGCACTCCGGTACTGCGCAGGCCGGCTCCGGGGGGCAGCAGCCAGGGCCGGCTCCACTTCGCGATGACCGGCAGCCCCAGCCGGAGGGCGGCGTCGGCGGCGTCGCCAGGGCTGCG
>NZ_BAAHCA010001535.1:0-734 GCF_054776295.1 Streptomyces sparsus | reverse complement strand
GCCGCCGGACGGCTCCTTCAGCCTGTCGTGACCCGTCGTCCCGGGCTCCTGGGGACCGCGTTGCCCCGCCTCGCCCGGAGGCCGGGCGGTGGCGGGCCTCCTGCGCAGGCGCCGCACGTCGGGGACGAGCAGCACCGCCGCGGTGAGCAGCACGATCAGTGCGGAGCAGGCCCACAGTGCCGTGGACCTGCCCGCGACGTGCTCGGCCGGGCCGGCCAGGGCGGTCGCCAGCGGGACCAGCGCGATGGAGCCCAGCCAGTCGTATGCGGAGACCCGGGAGAACTTCTCCTCGGGGATCTCCTGGTGCAGTGCGGTCATCCAGGTGACCGCGAAGACCTCGAGCGTGATTCCGGTCGCGAACATCACCGCGATCAGCGTCCCGGCACCGACCGGGACGGCGAGCGCCGCGGAGGGCAGCGCCAGCGGGAAGACGCACAGCGCCCCGGTCAGCAGCAGCCTGTCGGGCCGCCAGCGCATCATCAGCACGGCGCCGGCCACCGTGCCCGCCCCGAACGCGGCGAGGGCCAGCCCCCACGGCCGGGGACCGCCGAGGTGCTCCTGGGCGACCTGGGGCCCGTAGACGGCTTCCGCGGCGGCCACCACGGCGTTGACGACGGCGAACTGCACCACCACCGACCACAGCCAGGGACGCCCCGCCACCTCCTGCCAGCCGTCCCGCAGGTCGCGCAGCGCGTCACCCGGCTGGGTGGTGTGCGTGGGCCAGTCCGGAACGG
>NZ_BAAHCA010001534.1:0-734 GCF_054776295.1 Streptomyces sparsus | reverse complement strand
GTCGAGCCGGGTCAGTTCGCGGGCGGCGTCACCGACCCGGTCCAACCGTCCGCGCAGCGCACCGGCGACGGTCAACTCGCCGGTGCCGGTGAGCAGGTCGACAGTCCGGACGGCCAGGGCGCCGCGGGCGGGGGCGAGTTGGCGTTCGGTGCGACGGGCGATGACGGCGGTGAGCAGCGGCACGCCGATGCCCGCGGCGGCCAGCCCGGCGAGCAGGACCGCACCGGCGGCCGGCAGCAGCCAGCCGGTGAACACGACGGACGCGGCCCCGACGAGCACGGCGGCCGACACCGGCAGCAGCCAGCGCAGGAAGTAGTCCTGGAGCACGTCCACGTCACCGACGAGCCGGGCCAGCAGGTCACCGCGCCGGGACTGCCGCAGCCCTGCGGGCGCGAGCCGTTCGAGCCTGCGGTAGACGGTGACCCGCAGGTCGGCGAGCACCCGCAGCACCGCGTCGTGCGCCACCAGCCGCTCGGCGTAGCGGAACACCGCCCGGCCGATGCCGAAGGCCCGGGTCGCGGTGACCGCCACCAACAGGTAGAGCACCGGCGGCTGTTCGGAGGCGCGGGAGATCAGCCAGCCGGAGACGGCCATCAGTCCGACCGCGCTGGCCAGGGCGAGTGCGCCCAGCACGGCAGCCAGCACGAACCGGCCGCGGAGCGCCCGTCCGGCCGCCCGCACCCGGGTCAACGCCCGCCCGTGCGGGACGTCTTCGGTCGCGGCGGTGGCCGGTA
>NZ_BAAHCA010001533.1:0-734 GCF_054776295.1 Streptomyces sparsus | reverse complement strand
CTCGGGCGCGGCCGGCGGGTCGGGCGCGGACGGCGACGGGGTGGCGGACGCCGAGACGTTGCGTCCGTCGCTCACGTCGCCGCCGCCGTCCCGCGTCAGCGTGACGGTGCTGGAGACGAGCAGGCCGGCCGTGATCGCTCCGACGCAGGTGCCCGCCAGCCAGCGGCTTCGGTGGGACATGGTGACTCCTTCCGGGACGCTCCTGGATCGGCGCGCTCACCCCTTGACAGTAATCATGAGATCTCCTTAATGAGCTGCCCGAATGCATCTCCGTAGGCCATTCGCGAAATGCGTCCCCCGGTCGGCCCACAGAACTGAAGGACTCGCCGCCATGGCCTCGTTCGACACCGGTGTGCCGGCGCTGTTGATTCGCGCGGACCGTAATCCCTTTCACCACGGGACACTTGGCGCGGTCCGATCCCTGGGGCGCACCGGGATCGAGGTGCACGCCGTCGTGGAATCCGCCACGAGCCCCGTGTGCCGCTCGCGGTATCTGCACCGCGCCCACCCGCGGCCGGCCGGCGCAGCGGGCGGGGCACCGCTGCTGCGGACGCTGCGTCAGGTCGCCGACGCCATCGGCCGGCAGGCGGTCCTGATCCCGATGGACGACCTCAGCGCCATCGCCGTGGCGCGACTCGCCGCCCCGCTCCGCGAGCACTTCCTGCTGCCCCGTCAGCCGCCGGACCTGCCGGAGCGGGTCGCCGACAAGGCCGAGCTGGCCGCCGTGTGCCGCC
>NZ_BAAHCA010001532.1:0-735 GCF_054776295.1 Streptomyces sparsus | reverse complement strand
CCCAGCGCGGCCACCCGGGCCGACACGGCCACGGCCACCGAGGCGGCCGGAGAGGAGACGCTCATCACCTCACTGTGTGCGACCACCGTGCACGCCGCATCCCGCGGCCACCCGGCCGGGGGGAGGATGCCACCCGGCCGCGGGGAGGAAGCGCACCGGAGAGGGCGGCAGCAGGGCACAGAGGGGCGCCAGGTGGCGGAGCACCCCGGGCGGGTGCCCGGTCGGGAAGAACCTCCCGAGCACACGGAAGGCGCGGCGACCGTCCGCCCGTACCCGCGTCGGCGGGTGCGTGCTGACGGGCGCCGCGCCCGCCTCCCGGGGTGCTCCGGGAGTGGCCGGGGAGCCGTATCGGCTCAGCTGCCGGCCATGACCTGCTGCGACTCCGGCTCTTCCTTCGGCTTGCCCAGACCCATGGAGCGCATGATCCAACCGACCACGCCGCCCAGGCCGACCACGACCAGGCCGCCCACCACGCCGAGCGGCTGGGCCATCACCATGAACACGGCGCTGACCGTGAACCCGATGAACGCTATGGTCACGCCCGTCCAGGCGGCGGGAGTGTGTCCGTGGCTGCTGTCCGACATCGGTGTGCTCCTCGTCAATCTGTTCAGTCCGGTCGCGACCGCCGGTGCACCACCCATTCTGTCAGGGTCGTCCGGGTGGCTCGCCGCCGGGCGTGCCACCGGCCGCCACCCGCCTCGCGCCGCCGTCACGGCCCCGTCCGACCCGCGCTCA
>NZ_BAAHCA010001531.1:0-737 GCF_054776295.1 Streptomyces sparsus | reverse complement strand
GGGGGCCCTGCTCGCCGACCGGGTCGCGCTGCTCACCCGCCCCGCCTTCAGCCGGTTCTTCGGCGGTGCGGACGGCACCGGCCGCGGGGGCGGGGCGGCCGGCCCGATCCCGTTCTCGCTGAGCGCCCTGGAACACCCGCTGCGCGTCCGGATCGACCTGCCCGCCCGCGGCCACGGCGAGGCGTCGCGCATCCTCACCCGGCTGCTGCTCGCCCAGTTCACCGCGGCCGTCAGCAGCCGCGAGGACCGTTCGCTGTTCGCCTGCCTGGTGATGGACGACGCCGCGCACGCCGTCACCGCCGAAGCGGTCCGCGGACTGCGCCAGCTGCGCCCGGCCAACGCCGGTGCCGTCCTCACCCTGCGCACCCTCGACGACGTGCCGGAGGCGCTGCGCACCACGCTGGTCGGCACCGTCGGCTGCAAGGTCGCGCTCTCCGGGGTCAGCACCTGGGACGGTGAGGTCTTCGCGCGGGCCTGGGGGGAGGACTGGGTGAAGACGGAGGACGTCACCAGCAACCCGGACTTCTCCGGCGGCCTGCTGAAACGCGCCGCCCGAGGGGTGCGCACGCTGTTCACCGGGGTCCGGGCCACCACCGAGTCGGTGACCGTGCGCACCGTGCAGCGGGAACGCTGGTCGGCCTCCGACCTGGCCCACCGGGTGCCGCCCGGGCACGCCGTGCTGTCGCTGACCACCGGCCGCGGCGGCAGCAGCCCGCCGATGCTGGCCCGCCTCGGCG
>NZ_BAAHCA010001530.1:0-738 GCF_054776295.1 Streptomyces sparsus | reverse complement strand
CCGCCCGCTGTGACGAGCAGGAGCAGCGCGGCGCCGGCGACGGCCGTGGGGTTCGTCTCCTCGGTGGTGTCCCCGGCACTTCCCACGCCGGTACGGACCGCTCCGACGGGGCCGCCCAGATCCACCCGGAAGGGGGCGGTCCACTGCTCGCCGCCGGGGCAGTGGCCGTCGACGCCCCAGACCGCCGGCCGCTCGAAGCCAACGGCGGCGGCCTGGGCGTCGGGGTCACCGCTGCCGTCCGTGACGTGGCCGATCAGTTGCTCGGCGGGCGCGATGCGTACCGTGCCCCGGTAGCCGGGGCCGATCAACCGGTCCCGCCCACTCTGGTCATCCCGCCCGGCCTGGTCGTCGTGGTCGCCCTGGTCGCCCTGGTCGTCCTGGTCGTCGACCCGGGCGAGCCGTACCCAGCCCCGGGGAAAGGCGGCGGAGACGGCCTTGATGCTCGCGGGGGCGGGGCCGTCCGGCGGCTCGCAGCTGACCGCGACGGTCAGCTGGTCCCCGGGCGCGACCCGCCCGGGCAGCGCGTCGGCGTCCGCCGCGTACGCGGACGGCATCGACAACGTGGCCGCGGCCAGCAGCACGGACAACGAGGCGGCACGACGCACGACCGCTCCTCCACTCCCGGAGCGCGGCCGCCGACCGTGGCCGGTGCGACGGACCCGCCACGCTCCGTCACCGGTACGTTAGGCCGACAGCGTGGCGCCCGCACGTCACGGGCCGCCGTCCGAGGGCCGGCAG
>NZ_BAAHCA010001529.1:0-738 GCF_054776295.1 Streptomyces sparsus | reverse complement strand
TGCGGCCGGGTCCCGCACCGCGCCGGACCAGGGCCCGGGCCAGGCGGTGGGCGCGCGCGGAGAGTTCGCGGTAGGTGAGGGCGGTGGCGGCGTCCTGGACGGCGACGGCGTCGGGGAAGCGGGAGGCGGAACGGGCGAAGAGGTCCGGGAGTGTGATGGGGCCGGGGGCCGGTGCGGCGGTACGGAGCCGGTGGGCGGCGGGGCTGGGCGCCGAGCGGCGGCGCTCGGCGGCGGAAAGGGCGTCGCAGTCACGGAGGGCGCCGTCCTGGCCGGTGGTCAGCCGGTGCAGCAGCCGGACGTAACGGCGGGCTTCGGCGGCCGCCTCGGTGGGGGTGTACCGGCCGGGGTCGGCGTCCAGGTCGACGCGCAGACCCCCGTGCCCGTCGTCCGGGTACACGGTGACGGACAGGTCCTGGACGGGCCCGATGGCGACGTTGCGCATCGCCGCCGGGCGGCCCGCGAAGTCACGGCCGTAGCTGAACGGCAGGACGTTCGCGGCCAGGCCGTACAACGAGCCGCCCGAGCCGGTCAGGCCGAGGTCGGCGAGCTGGTCCTCGTACCGGTGGCGTCGGTGCGGGTGGACGGCCGTCATCTCGTCCGCCACCGCGCGCACCAGTTCGCGGGCCGGCCGGTGCGGGTGGACGGCGATGCGCAGCGGGAGGACGTTCGAGGCGGTGCCGGCGGCCAGTAGCGCCACGTCCCGGTCGCGGGCCGGCACGGGCAGGCCCAGCACCACCT
>NZ_BAAHCA010001528.1:0-739 GCF_054776295.1 Streptomyces sparsus | reverse complement strand
CCGAGGCCCTCGCCGCCACGGCGACCGGCACCTCGCAGCCGCCCGGGCCGCGGGACGGTTCGTCGCACGCCGGGGAGGGCGCCACGTGCCGCTGATCTCCACGCTGGCCAGGATGGAGGCCGTCGCCGCCGGTACGGCGATGCCGCTGACCACCGTCCGCCACCGCCACCTCTCCGACCGCCCGCTGGTGCTGGTGCCGCTCACCACCGCCGGTGAGGCGGGCGCGCCGCTGGGGGCGCTGGTCGGCACGGACCGGGACGCGCCGCGGCTGCTCACGGTGCCGCAGCCCCGTGACCGCGACCTCCGGTTCGCTTTCCTGGCTGCGCTCGCCGAGGAGGTGCTGCCGCACTTCGAGTCCGTGCTGGAGCCCACCGAGGCCGTCCCGGCGAAGAACGAGGACGAGGAACCGGTGCGGCTGTGCCTGGACGCTCCGCAGCTGCTGGTGCCCAATCCCGGCGGAGTGGAGTTCGTCCGGCTGCTGGGCCGCTCGATGCGGTTCCGCCGCACCGCGGAGGAGGACCCGCGGGCGGCCCACCCGGCGCCCGCCCGCGTCCCGCTGCTCGGCCGCTGGCTGAGCCACTTCGGGGAGCGGGCCCGGGTGCCCGGCTCCTCCCTGCTGCTGGCCATGACCGATCTGCTGGGCCGGCACTGGGCGACGGGCCAGAGCACCCTGGAGGACCAGCACCTGGGCGCCCTGCTCGCCTGGTTCCGGTCCGAGGGCGACGCAGATCGGAAGAGC
>NZ_BAAHCA010001527.1:0-741 GCF_054776295.1 Streptomyces sparsus | reverse complement strand
GGCGGCCGCACACCCCCGGGCGTGCGGCTGCCCGGTGACGCCGCGCTCGTCGTCGGCGGCCGGCTGCACAACGGGACGGCCGGCAGCACCGAGTTCACCGTGCTCGAACGCGGCAGCGCCGTCTACGGCTCGACGCGCGGCCGTCCGCCGGTGCTCAAGTCCGGCAGCGAGAACACCGAGGGGGAGCCGCCCGTCGACTTCGCGGCGGAGTTCGGCGCGCTGCGCGCCCTCGCCGCCGAGCTGGACGCGCTGCCCACCCGCGGCAGCGTCACCCGCACCACCAGCGGCGGCAGGACCACGCTGACACTCGCCGGCGACCATCCAGGACTCAACGTCTTCCCGGTCAGCGGCGGGCAACTGGCCGACGCCGGACGCATCGTGGTGGAGACCCCGCCGGGGGCCACCGTGCTGGTCAACGTCTCAGGGCGCTCCCACAACCTGCGAGCCGCCGGGGCTCACGGCGTCTCCGGTCCGCGCGGTGTCGCCGCGTCCCTGCTGTGGAACTTCGCCGGCGCCACCACCGTCGAGGGTGTGCCCGGCCGCGCCTGGCCGGGCACGCTGCTCGCCCCCGACGCCGCGGTCCACCTCGGGCCCGGCGGACCGCTGCGCGGTGCCGTACTGGCCCGGTCGCTCGTGGCCGAGGGAACGGAGATCCAGCACGTTCCGTTCGCCGGCTGCCTGGACCCCGCCGCGTTCCCGCCCCACGCGACCAGCACGGCCCCCGGGGCCGATCTCGCCACG
>NZ_BAAHCA010001526.1:0-741 GCF_054776295.1 Streptomyces sparsus | reverse complement strand
CCCCGGGCGCGGGGAGGGCCCGGTGGCAAGGCCGACCGCCCACCCCGGGGGAACCGCCGATGCCCGCCGCACCCCGCTCCGGCCAGCCGCAGCCACGCCCCGTGCCCGCACTGGAACTCCTCGTCCACGGCGTCGGGGGAGCCACCCCGGAGAGGATGCTCGACGACCCCCGCACCGTCCGCGTCACCGGCGACACCACCGCCGGCATCCACCGGCGGGCGGTGGACGCGGACGCCGAGGACCGCCCGCAGGACTACCCGCGGCAGCCGGTGCCGGAGGCGTACTGCTGGGCCAACCTGACGTCCGGCAACGCGGCCCGCGCCCTGTGGCTGATGCTGCTGCCCTTCATGATCGCCAACCTGGCGCACTGGATGCGCCCAGCCGCCCCCCGCGGGCATCCCGCACAGCGCCTGTACTCGGTCCTGGTACGGCTGATCGCCCTGTCGCTGACGGTGCTGCTGGTCGCCGCCGCGTGCGAGGTCGCACTCGACCTGGTGGCGTGGCAGTGCGCCGCCTCCGCCGAGTGCGCCGGCGGCACCTCGTGGCTGGCTTTCCTCGCCGCCGACTCGGGCGGCTGGTGGAGCCCGCCGGGTCGGCGGCTGGTGGTCGCCGCGCTGCTGCCCGTCCTGCTCACCACACTGCTGTGGGGCCTGTCCCACCGCACCTGGAGCGCCTACGAGTCCGCCTCCCCGCCGCCGCGGGCCCCGGCCGCCGCCCCGACCCCGCACGACGAGGACCGCC
>NZ_BAAHCA010001525.1:0-741 GCF_054776295.1 Streptomyces sparsus | reverse complement strand
CGTCGACCTGGGGGCGGGCGCCGACCGCGACGAGGCCGAACGCGCCCTGCTGGCGCTGCGCGGCATCGGCCCCTGGACCGCCGGTTATGTCCGGATGCGGGCGCTCGGTGATCCGGACGTCTTCCTGCCGGGGGACGCGGGAGTCCGCCACGGCCTGGAACGGCTGGGCGCGACCGTGGCGCACAGCGCCGCGTGGCGGCCGTGGCGCTCGTACGCCCTGCACCTGCTGTGGATCACCGCTTCGACGAAGGACGTCTGACCATGCTCTACACCCGATGCCCGAGCCCGCTGGGCGAGCTGCTGCTGGCCGGTCCCCGTCCGGGTGTGCTCGCCTCGGTGAGCCTGCCCGGCCAGCGTGGCGGGGCCGTCACCGGGCCCGACTGGGTCCGTGACGACACCGCCCACGAAGCCGCGGTGTCCCAGCTGGCGGCCTACTTCGCCGGTCAACTGACCGACTTCGCACTCGAACTCGCGCCCTCCGGAACGGAGTTCCGGCGCCGGGTGTGGGAGGCGCTGGACCGTGTCCCGTACGGCAGCACCGTGACGTACGGGACGCTGGCCGCGCTCGCGGGCGTGTCACCCCGTGCGGTCCGGGCGGTCGGGGGCGCGGTGGGCGCCAATCCGCTGTTGATCGTGCGTCCCTGTCACCGGGTGGTGGGGGCGAACGGCACCCTCACCGGGTTCGCCGGCGGCCTGCCGGCCAAGCGCAGCCTGCTCGACATCGAGGGCGCCCTGCTGCCC
>NZ_BAAHCA010001524.1:0-741 GCF_054776295.1 Streptomyces sparsus | reverse complement strand
CGCTCCCCGCACCGTGCCGGGGAACGGCCCGCGCCGTCAGACCGTACGTGGGCTCAGAAGCCGAAGTTCTGCGTCCACCACGGGCCGCCCGGCTCGAAGTGGGCGCCGACGCCCATCGTCTTGTAGTCGCAGTTGAGAATGTTGGCGCGGTGGCCTGGGCTCTGCATCCACGCCTCCATCACCGCCTCGGCGTCGGCCTGGCCGCGGGCGATGTTCTCCCCGCCGAGGTTGGTGACGCCCGCGGCGTCGGCCCGGTCCCAGGGGCTCTCGCCGTCGGGACTGGTGTGGGAGAAGAAGCCGCGGACCGCCATGTCGCGGCTGAAGTCGGCGGCCAGTTCGTCCAGCTTGCGGTCCGCCTTCACCGGCTGGCAGCCGGCCTTGGCGCGCTCGGCGTTGACCAGGGCCAGGATCTGCGCTTCGACGGTGGCGTTCTTACCGGGCTGGGTGGGTTTGCTGGGCTTGCCGGACTGGCCGGGCGTCTCCGGGGTGGGCTTCGCCGGTGTGGTGACCGGCGGCGCGCTCGGCCTGGCGGGGATGACGGGCGGCGGTGCGCCCCGCGACGGCTTGCTGGAACTGCCCGCCGGCGGCGAGGACTGCTCCGGCGCGGAGGGGTCGGGAGAGGCCGCCCCCGGCTTCTCGGTCCCAGGCGTCTTCTCGGGGGTCCTGCCCGGTGCCTGCGAGGCCTCGTCCGACGGGGTCTGTGAGGCCGACGGCCCGCCCGCGGCCGGCGCCGAGGGGGTG
>NZ_BAAHCA010001523.1:0-744 GCF_054776295.1 Streptomyces sparsus | reverse complement strand
CAGCGGGCCGGTGGCGCGTCCGTCAGCCGGCACCGGGTGGACCTGGCGCTGAGCGCCACGCACCGCGGGCTGGCGCTGGCGACGGTGGTGACGGCCGTCTCCGCGGCAGCCGCGGGCTGGTTGGCCGCGGGGAGCGCTGAGCAGGTCACCCCGTGGACGGTCGCGGTCACCTCGTTGCTCGCCGTGGTGCTGTTCTCCCGTTCCCGCGCCTACCCGCTGGCGGTCGAGGTGGTGGCGCTCCAGGCCGCCGGCACGCTGCTCGTGGTGCGGCTGCTGACGCTCTGGGCAGGGCGGGACGGCACCGGTCCGGCCGCGGCGGTCGCGCTGCTCGCCGTGGTGGCGCTGCTGCCGCTCGTGGTGCTCGTCGTCCGCCCTCCGGACCATGTCCGGGTGCGGCTGCGGCGGTTGATGAACCTGGTCGAGTCGATCAGCGTGGTGGTCCTGATACCGGTCGCCCTGGGCGCCTTCGGTGTCTACGGCCGTCTGCTGAACACATTCTGAGAGGGCCTATGTCGGCGCAGGGGGACTGGCAGCGCGAGGTGTTCCGCGACTTGGGCGGCACCGGCAGCGCGAGCGGCACGAGCAGGACCGGCGGCACGAGCGACACCGCCGACCCGGGCACAACGGGCGACACGGGCACAACGGGAGGCATGGGCGGAACAGGCAGCCCTGGCACCCCGCCGACGCCCGCCCCCACTGAAGACCCCGCCCCCGCAGGCGCCCCCGCACCCGCCAACGCCCCCG
>NZ_BAAHCA010001522.1:0-744 GCF_054776295.1 Streptomyces sparsus | reverse complement strand
CGGGACGCTCGGCGGCGTCGGCGACCGCGACGGCCACCTCGTCGGCCGAGACGGTCTGCAACCTGGCCCGAGGCACCGGCAGGACCCGGCTGCGGGCAGCGGCGGCGAGCGCGGCGGCGAGCAGCTCGTGGAACTGGGTGGCACGCACCAGCGTCCACGGCAACGGCCCCTGCTCCACCAGGCGTTCCTGCGCGACCTTGGCGCGGTAGTAGCCGGACGGCACCCGCTCGCAGCCCACGATCGACACGCACACATGATGGCGCACCCCTGCCGAGCTGCCGGCGGCCAGGAGACGGCGGGAGCCCTCGACGAGGGTCGCCGCGGCCCCCTTGGTGGACGCCGCGTTGCTGGCGTCCACCACCACGTCGACGTCCCGCAGCGCCTCCTCCAGGCCGACACCTGTGCGCAGATCGACCCGGTACTCGGGAGAGTGGCGGCTGAGCACCCGCACCTCGTGCCCGCGGGCGCCCAGTTGAGCGCTGACCCGACGGCCGAGCGTTCCTGTTCCTCCGGTGATGGCGATTCTCATGCCCACAGGACGACACAGCGCACCGGAATGTGACACCGCCGTCGGAGACGTGACGTCGCCCCGCTGCTGTCGCCGGGGGCGTGACCGTGGCGCGGGTACGACCGCGGGGGCTGCGTCGTCCTGGGGGCCCGGGCCGTGCAGACGGGTGCGGGGCCGTGCCGCGGGCGAGGGTGCCGTTTTCAGGAGCCGGCGTGGCCCTGCGCCGAGCCGGAGAC
>NZ_BAAHCA010001521.1:0-745 GCF_054776295.1 Streptomyces sparsus | reverse complement strand
CGGGCGGGGGCTGCCGGGCGTGGCCGAGCGCGCCACGCTGCTGGGCGGCGACGCACGTTGGGGACCGGACGGTGACAGCTGGCTGCTCGACGTGCGGCTGCCGCTGCGGGGCACACCGTGAACCGGGTACGGATCGTGCTGGCGGACGACGACCGGCTGGTGCGCGAGGCACTGGCGGCGATCCTCGGCGCGGAACCCGACCTGGAGGTGGTGGGCGAGGCGGCGTCCGGCGCGGAAGCGGTGTCGGTGGTGCGCGCCCTGCGTCCCGACGTGGTCCTGATGGACGTCCGGATGCCCGGGGTGGACGGCATCCGCGCCACGGAGCAGCTGCTGCGCAGCCTGCGTCCGCCGCCGCGCATCGTCGTCGTGACCACCTTCGAGAACGACGCCTACGTCTACGAGGCGCTGCGGGCGGGCGCGTCCGGCTTCCTGCTCAAGCGCTCCGGCGCCGACGAGCTGGTGCAGGCGGTCCGCCTGGTGGCGCGCAGCGACTGCCTGCTGTTCCCCGCGGCTGTCCGGGCACTCGCCGCGCGGCACGCCGCGCGGGAGCCGCGGGACACCCTCGGCGGGCGCCTGACCGGGCGGGAGGCGCAGGTGCTGCGTCTGATGGCCGAGGGTCTCAGTAACGCCGAGATCGCCGACCGGCTCCTCGTCGGGGCGCAGACGGTGAAGACGCACGTCGCCTCGGTGCTGGCGAAGACGGGCGCCCGGGACCGCACCCAGGCGGTGATCGCCGCCTACGAGC
>NZ_BAAHCA010001520.1:0-745 GCF_054776295.1 Streptomyces sparsus | reverse complement strand
CGGGGTGGCGGGCGTCAGGGCAGCGGCTGGGCGGCCCGTTCCCGGCCGGCGGTCATCGCGGCCTGCCGGTGACGGGTCGGCCGCCAGGTCGTGACCAGTGCGAACGCCAGCAGCAGTTCGGCGATGTCCCCGCCGTAGTACATCAGCTCCGCGGCGCCGCGGACCTGTTCGGCCGGGGCGTCCACGTGCAGCCCGACTCCCGCGTACATCAGCTGGGAGAGCGTCGCGTGCGCTGCCACGGCGGCGCCGAGCACCACCAGGCGGTGCGGTACCGAGGGGCGGCGGGGCGCCGGGTCGGGGCCGGCGATGACCCACACGAAGAGGCAGCCGGCCAGCAGGAAGTGCACGTGCAGCAGGTGGTGCAGGGCCGGGACGCCGGAGATCGCGCCGTACAGCGGGGTGAAGTACAGCACCGCGAGCGGCCCGATGCTCAGCAGCAGAGCCGGGACGGGCCGGGCCAGCAGCCTGACCGGGACGCTGTGCAGGACGCCCGCCACCCGTCTGGCGTGCCGGACCGGAAGGGCGCCCAGCAGCAGCGTGACGGGCGCGCCGAGCACCAGCCCGAGCGGCGCGTACATGCCGACGAGCAGGTGTTGCAGCATGTGGCCGCGGAAGTCGGTGTGGGCGAAGGGTGCCAGGGGCGGCAGCAGCGCGACGGCCAGTACGGCCGTGCCGGTCAGGAAGTACGCCGTCCGCCGGCGCCGACCGGCCGGTCTCCGGTCGCGCTGCCGGGCGCGCCGCACCA
>NZ_BAAHCA010001519.1:0-748 GCF_054776295.1 Streptomyces sparsus | reverse complement strand
CGGTGCGCACCGCCACGGGCGAGACGGTGCCGGCCCGGCGGGCGGTGCTGGCGGACGTCTCGGCGCCTGCCCTCTACGGAGAGCTGCTCGGTCCCGGGGACGTGCCCGCCCGGGTGCTGGCGGACCTGCGGCGCTTCCAGTGGGACTTCGCGACGTTCAAGGTCGACTGGGCGCTGGACGGACCGGTGCCCTGGACCGCCGAGCGGGCCGCGGGCGCGGGCACGGTCCATCTGGCCGACGGTGTGGACGGTCTGACCCGGTTCGCCGCTCAGATCGCCACCGGCCAGGTCCCGGACGAACCGTTCGCCCTGTTCGGGCAGATGACCACCGCCGACCCGTCGCGTTCCCCCGCGGGGACCGAGTCCGCCTGGGCCTACACCCACGTCCCGCACCAGGTGCGGGGGGACGCGGGCGGCGACGGGCTGACCGGCAGCTGGGACCGCCGTGAGCAGGAGCTGATGGCCGAGCGGGTCGAACAGCAGGTTGAGCGGTACGCGCCCGGGTTCCGCTCCCGCATCCGGGGCCGCCGCATCCTCGCCCCGCCGACCATGGAGTCCATGGACGCCAACCTCCACGGCGGTGCCATCAACGGCGGGACGGCGGCCATGCACCAGCAGTTGTTCTTCCGTCCGGTGCCCGGCACCGGACGCCCGGAGACGCCGGTCGCCGGGTTGTTCCTGGCTTCGGCCGCCGCCCACCCCGGCGGCGGCGTGCACGGCGCGCCCGGCGCCAACGCGGCACGGGCCGC
>NZ_BAAHCA010001518.1:0-748 GCF_054776295.1 Streptomyces sparsus | reverse complement strand
CCTCCCGTACCGCCGCCGCCTCGCCACGGGCCAGGGCCCCGGCCCGCGTCCCATCCGGCGCCGGGCCAGCCCCCGGCCCCCTGACCGATCCGTCCCGGCCGACGTGGTCCGACCCGTCGGAGGGCTCACCGACACCCCAGTGCCTGCCACCTCAGGCTGAGTCCAGGAGCGTGCCAGAAGTGACAACAGCGACCGAGCCGGGGGCGCCCGCCGTGACGGCCCTGCTGCCCCGTGCCCAAGCCGGAGACCACCGGGCGATGAACGACCTGCTGCTGCACATCGCGCCCCTGGTCGGCAGGCTCTGCGTGCCCATCGCCCGGAGCCACAGCTCGGACGCCGCGCAGGAGGCGATGCTCGCCATCTACCGCGGCCTGAGCGGCCTCCGCGAGCCCACCGCCTTCTACGGCTGGGTACGGGCCGTGACCGTCCGGGAGGCGATCCGCACCTCCAAGCGGCTCAACCAGGGCAGCACCGACGGCCTGCCCGACCTGGCCCACGCCGCCGACCCCCTGGACGGTGTGCACATCACCGATGTGATGGAGCGCCTGCCCGACCAGCACCGCCAGGTCCTCACCCTGCGGGCGGTCTACGGCATGAACGAACAGGAGATGGCGGCGACGCTCTCGCTCCCCGTGGGCACCGTGCGCTCCCGGCTGCACCGCGCGCGCCGCAACTTCCAGGACGCCTGGCGCCGGGACGCCGCCTGACGCCGGCCCGGTGCGGGTCTTCCGCGGGGCGCGTGCCGTCC
>NZ_BAAHCA010001517.1:0-750 GCF_054776295.1 Streptomyces sparsus | reverse complement strand
CGCCGACCGGCCGGGCGGACCGCCGGCCAGCGCGAGGGCCGCGCGGCGGACGCCCGAACAGCCGACAGAACAGTCGCACCGGAGCCGGAGGGGCCATGCCATGGCAGAGTTCGTGCGGGACGTGATGACCCCGGCGGCTGCCTGCGTGCATCCGGACGCCTCCCTCGTCGAGGCGGCGCAACTGATGGACGCCCAGGGCATCGGTTGTGTGCTGGTCACTCGGGACGGTCTGCTGCTGGGTGTGCTGACGGACCGCGACATCGCGGTCCGGGCCGTCGCCGAAGGGGCCGACCCGCTGACCTCGACCTGCCGGTCGGTGTGCACCTCGGCGCCCGTCACCGTCAGTCCGGGTGACACGGTGGCGGCGGCCGAGGCGCTGATGCGCCGGCACGCGGTGCGGCGGCTGCCGGTGACGGAGGCAGGGCGCCCACTGGGCATGGTCTCGATGGGCGACCTGGCCGTCGACCAGTCCCCGGAGTCGCTGCTCGCGGAGATCAGCAGGGTCACCTACCGTGCCTGAGCAGGTGGGCGCGGCGACGCGTGCACCCGCTCAGGCGGGGGTATCCGGTCCGGATGACAAGCACATTGAGCACTGCTGACCAGGCACTCTTCGACCTGGTGGCCCGTCATCACCTGCCGGGCGCCGACCGGCTGCTGCCCGCCCTGAGCCGCAGCGCCAACCACGGCGTGCTGTGGCTGGCCGCCGCCGGAGCGGTCGCGGTGTGGGCCCGGGGCCGGCATCCGAAGGCC
>NZ_BAAHCA010001516.1:0-751 GCF_054776295.1 Streptomyces sparsus | reverse complement strand
GTGCTGGCGGGCGGGCAGGCTGCCGTCCCGCAGGCCCTCGATCACCGCGTCCCGAACCTCGGCGGAGCGGCGCGGGTCACGGCCGGTGAGCACCGCGACGGTCACGCCCTCGCTGCGGCCGGTGGCCGGCGTCCACGCGGTCGCCGCCTCGGCGTCGTCGCTGCGCACACACCACACCCGGCGGGCCTCCCCCTCGGCTGAGGCCGCGGTGTTGGCGTCGGGGTCGCTGGTGGCGATCAGCGCGTACCAGGCGTCCGCCAGATCGCCGTCGCGGTAGCCGCGGCGCTCCCAGCGGATCTCACCCGTCGAGGCCATGACCTCCACGGACGGCGTGGCCTCCGGGGAGATCAGCAGCACGTCGGCGCCTGCCGCGACCAGGGCGGGCAGCCGGCGCTGGGCCACGCTGCCGCCACCGAGTACAACCACACGACGGCCTTGCAGTCGCAGTCCTACGGGGTAAGCGGGCATGTCCGGCATGGTGCAGCGGCTCCTCGGGCGGTGTTGCTGGGCCGCTGCGGCGGTGGAGCGGCGAGTACGAGCACTGTAAGGGGCGTGGATCAGTTCTTCTCTGTGACGCCCGCCGCATCGAAGGTGGCCACCTCGTGCATGGCGCGCGCCGCGCTCTGCACGACCGGCAGCGCGAGCAGCGCGCCGGTGCCCTCGCCGAGCCGCAGGTCGAGGTCGACGAGCGGCCGCAGGCCCAGCTTGGTGAGAGCCGCCATGTGGCCGGGCTCGGCGCTGCGGTGCCCGG
>NZ_BAAHCA010001515.1:0-753 GCF_054776295.1 Streptomyces sparsus | reverse complement strand
GCTGGGTGGTCGCAGCCGCCGTGGGCGTGCTGGTCGTGGTGCTGCTCAGCCTCGCTGTCGGCAGCCGCCAGCTCGGACCGGGTGAGGTCTGGAACGCCCTGCTGCACGGCGGCGACGGCCCGGCCGCGCACGTCGTACGCACCATGCGGCTGCCCCGGACGCTCGTCGGTGTGATGGTCGGCGCGGCCCTCGCGCTGGCCGGCTGCGTGCTCCAGGGCATCACCCGCAACCCGATCGCCGAGCCCGGCATTCTGGGCATCAGCCAGGGCGCGGCGGTCGGTGTGGTCGCCGCCCTGACGTTCGCCGGGGCGCACACCCTCAGCGGCTACGTCTGGTTCGCGTTCGCGGGGGCCGGTGCCACCGCCGTCGCCGTCTACGCGATCGCCAACCAGGGCCGGGGCGGCGCCACTCCGGTGAAGCTGGCACTGGCCGGTGCCGCCGTGAACGCGCTGCTGGCGTCGGTGGTCGCCGCCGTGCTGACCACCCGGTCGGCGACCCTGGACCAGTTCCGGTTCTGGCAGGTCGGCTCGCTGTCCGGCCGGGACGCCGAGATCGTCGGGCAGATCTGGCCGTTCCTGCTGGTGGGCCTGCTGCTGGTGCTGGTCGCCGCACGCGGACTCGACGCGCTGGCGCTCGGTGACGACGTGGCCAGGGGGCTCGGGCAGAACGTGGCCGCGGTGCGCGTCGTCGGCGGGCTCGGGGCCACCGTGCTGACCGGCGCGGGGGTGGCCGCCGCCGGACCGATCGCGTTCG
>NZ_BAAHCA010001514.1:0-753 GCF_054776295.1 Streptomyces sparsus | reverse complement strand
GGTGGTTCCGGCGCACCCTCGGGAACCGGGGACGCGGCGGCGCGGGCCTGCGGTTCGGAGGCCGTCCCCCGGGAGGCGGCCGGATCACGGCGGGCCGCATCGGCCAACTGCCACAGGGCCAGCAGCCGGCCGGGCGGAACCTGCGCCAACTCGCACAGTTCGCGGACGAGTTCGCGGGGCGGCAGCTTGCTGCCGTTGAGGTAGCGCTGCCACGAGGAGCGGCTGGCCGTGGTGCGCTGCGCGAGCCCGCTCAGACTCAACCCGACGCGTTCCCGAAGCGCCGCCAACTCCGCTGCCAACTTGGCCTGTTCGAGTGTCGGGCCGCGAGTCACCGCCGGAGCACCTCCCAGGTGTGCGGGCCGACGATGCCGTCCGCCGGTAGTCCGGCGTCGTCCTGGAGGCGCTTGACCGCTCGCTCGGTGGCCGCACCGTACGCACCGTCGATGTCACCCACCGGGTAACCGCGGTAGGTCAGCAGGCACTGGACCTCCACGACGTGCCAGCTGGTGCTGATCTGCTGCAGCAGCACCTCGACGGTGTCGCTGCTGCCGGCGTAGAGCAGCCCGCCCTCCCGGTGCACGTCGCAGCTGTAGGTGCTGCCCGGGGTGAAGACGTAGGGCGACGGGGCGACCCGCCGGTTCTCAGCCGCGGTCGGCTCCGAGGACGGCAGCAGCAGGACCGCGGCGACCGCCATGAGCGTGAGCGCCGCCGCGCCGGCGGCGGCCATCACCAGCACCCGGCGCCGACGCGGCG
>NZ_BAAHCA010001513.1:0-757 GCF_054776295.1 Streptomyces sparsus | reverse complement strand
TGCGAGGTCGGCGGCCCCGTCGCAGGCTGGCCGGGAAGGGCAGCCGAGCGTGAGGAGAAGCCGATGTCACGACGCCGGAGCGGTTGGACGGCGGCCGGTGCGGTCGCGGCACTGATGATGTCCGGCTGCACGGCCGGCCCGGACCAGGCGGGTGCGGAGCAGACCGCGGAACCCGGCGCCCCCGCGTCGTCCGCCCGGACGGCCGACGACGACCGGCGTGCGTTCACCCTGCTGGCGACCGGGGACATCATCCCGTACCCGTCGATCATCCGGCAGGCGCAGCTCGACGCGGGCGGCAGCGGACACGACTTCGGGCCGATGCTCGCCGGCGTCTCACCGCTGGTCCGGGCGGCGGACGTGGCGATCTGCCACATGGAGACCCCGTACGGCGAAGAGGGCGGGCCCTTCACCGGATACCCGCTGTTCCGGTCGCCGCCGCAGCTCGCCACCGCGTTGCGCGACACCGGCTACGACAGCTGCTCCACGGCGTCCAACCACACGCTCGACGACGGCTTCGACGGGTTGCGCCGCACCCTCGACGCGCTGGACGCGGCAGGCGTCCGCCACGCCGGCTCGGCACGCTCCGAGCGGGAGGCGCGGCGCCCCACCATGCTGACGGCGGGCGGCGCCCGGATCGCGCACCTGGCCTACACCGCCGACACCAACGGCATTCCCGTGCCGTCCGGCAAGCCGTGGGCGGTCGACCTGCTGGATGCCGACCGGGTGATCGCCGACGCCCGGGCGGCGCGCCGGGCGG
>NZ_BAAHCA010001512.1:0-758 GCF_054776295.1 Streptomyces sparsus | reverse complement strand
CCCGGCGCGGCGGCCGGGACCTGCCGGGCGGCGGGCCCCGGACCAGGTCGGCGGCTCAGACCAGGTCGCCCATGCCCACGACCTTCTCCGGCGTGATCCGCACCACCACCCGGGGCGCCTCGTTGGGGGAGTCGGGGTTGAACTCCACGTAGTCCGTCCCGACGTACTTCCGCGCCAGCTCGTCGATGAGCTCCTGGCCGCCGTCCGTGGTGAGGGCGGCAGTGCCGCGGATCTCGGCGTAGCTGTAGGGGGAGTCGGCGGGCTGCACGACCACGGTCACCCGTGGGTCGCGGCGCAGGTTCTTCTCCTTGCGGCGCCCC
This sequence comes from Streptomyces sparsus, assembly GCF_054776295.1. Classification (NCBI taxonomy): domain Bacteria; kingdom Bacillati; phylum Actinomycetota; class Actinomycetes; order Kitasatosporales; family Streptomycetaceae; genus Streptomyces; species Streptomyces sparsus. Next base: position 438 of record NZ_BAAHCA010001512.1, on the reverse strand, counting down.
ACGGTGGTGGAGAACAGGACGTCGTCGCCGTCCCGCTTCACCCACACCGGGGTCACCTGCGGGCTGCCGTCCGGCTGGACGGTGGCGACCATGATGAAGACCTTGCTGTCGAGAAGCTGCTTGAGGTTGTCTGACAGTGCGGCTGCCACGCTGTGCCCCTTCTCTCACTGGTCCGCCGCCGGCCGTCCCTCGCGGGAGCGCGACCGGTGGGCGGTTGGTCGGCGGCTGTACGAGTACCTCGCCCGAACCTATCCAAAGGGGACGGCCCTCCGCCTGCGCTGCCCGGCGGTGACACCCCGTCCGGCCCAACGCCCGTTGTCCGCCGTGCTGCCCGCGGCCTCCGGCGACACCCGGGACCGCCCGTACGCCCCGGGCACCCCCTACGCCCCGGACGTCTACGCCCCGGACGTCGCGTACGCCCCGGCCTCCGGGAGGTCG